>JAEYVB010000336.1 GCA_023429345.1 Planctomycetota bacterium | reverse complement strand
GTCTGCACGCATCTCCTCGCGCGCTACCGCCAGCCCGTCCTCGTCGAGACCTTCCTGCCCGGCCGCGAGTTCACCGTCGGCCTTCTCGGCACCGGCGAGAACGCCCGCGCCGTCGCCGCCCTCGAGGTCAACCTCCTCCCCGGGGGCGATGCCGAGGTCTACTCCTACGACAACAAGGAGAACTGGAAGAAGGTGGTCCGCTACTCCCTCGCCACCGGCCCCATCGCGGGCGCCGCCTGCGAGCTCGCCCTCAAGGCCTGGCGCGGCATCGGCGGGCGCGATGCCGGCCGCGTCGACATCCGCGCCGCGGCGGACGGCACGCTGAACTTCATCGAGGTCAACGTGCTCCCCGGCCTCAAACCCGGGCACTCCGACCTGCCGATCCTGAGCGAGCTCGCGGGACTGAAGTACCGGGACCTGATCCGCCAGATTGTGGAATCGGCGGCGGAACGGATCCCACAGGCCCCGGCGGAGGTTGAGACCAAGCCGATCCGGCGCAGCGGACCTGGAAAAAAGGCCCCGGCCCGCAGGACAGCCGCCGCGACAAAACGCCCAGTCGCTCGACCCAGGGCCCGCTCGCGATGAGGATTGTCCTGCTCCACGATGCGGTGTCGGCGGGTTCGGCCGCGGACGAGCTCGATGTTCTGGCGCAGATGGAAGCGATCGAGGCCGCGCTCGCCGAGATGGGGCATTCCATCACGCGCCTCCCGTTCACGCTGAACCTTGATCAGACCGCAACCGGCATCCGGATGGCACGTCCGGACCTGGCGTTCAACCTCGTCGAATCGGTCGTGGGGCGGGGCCGGCTCATCCATCTCGCGCCGGCACTCCTGGATTCGCTGCCGCTGCGTTATACGGGCTGCCCCGCCGACGCGATCTACACCACCTCCAACAAGTTGCTGGCGAAGCGGTTGCTCGCGGCCGCGGGTATTCCGACCACTGCCTGCCTTTCCACGCCCGAGTTGCGATCCTTGGACGGCGTGCCGATGGGTCGGTACATCGTGAAATCGGTCTGGGAGCACGCATCCCGCGGCCTGGATGAAGACTCCCTGCGCCTCACCGATCGCGCCGGGGACCTTCTCAGGATGCTGGAATCCCGCGGCGACTCGTTCGGCGGAGAGGGATTCGCCGAAGCGTACATCGAGGGGCGAGAGTTCAACCTGTCCATCCTCGACGGGCCGGACGGCCCGCAGGTTCTCGCGCCGGCGGAGATTGTCTTTGAGGGCTATCCCGCCGAGAAGCCGAAGGTCGTCGGGTACCGGGCCAAGTGGGACGAGACTTCGTACGAGTACCACCACACGCCCCGCCGTTTCGAGTTTCCCGGTTCCGATCAGCACCTGCTCCGAAGGTTGGAAGCGGCCGCCCGCCACTGCTGGCGAGCGTTCAACCTGCGCGGGTATGCGCGCGTCGATCTCCGGGTGGACGAGCACGGCACACCCTGGGTGCTCGAGGTCAACACGAATCCGTGCCTGTCACGGGATGCGGGATTCGCCGCGGCCCTCGAACGAACGGGAATCTCCTTCACCTGGGGGATCGAACGCATCGTCGCCAGCTCAGACCGCGAATCGCCCGCCCCTCGTGTGCGCCGATCGGTGCCGGCACCCCCGACCCCGCCCGGAGGATCGTTCGCTTTCCGCGATGAGCCCCGCCCCTCCGATGCCCCAGCCATCCGCGAGATCGTCGCCTCCACCGGCTTCTTCCACGACTTCGAGATCGATGTGGCAGTCGAACTCGTCGACGAGCGCCTCGCGAGAGGCTTGCCGAGCGAGTACTACTTCCTGTTCCTCGACGAAGCCGCCACCGGAACGCCGATCGGCTATGCCTGCTTCGGGCCCATTGCCTGCACCGTCGGCAGCGTTGATCTATACTGGATCGCCGTCCACGACGATCATCGTGGGCGCGGGCTGGGCCAGCTCATCCTGCGGGAGGCCGAACGCCGAATAGCCGCCGGGCTTCCGCACCCAACCCACCCCGCTGAGATCATCCGCGGCCGGCGGATCTACATCGAGACGTCCGCGAAGCCCCAGTACGCCCCGACCCATTCCTTCTACACCCGCTGCGGTTACCACGCCGAGGCCCGCTTCGCGGACTTCTACGCCCCGGGCGACGACAAGCTCGTCTTTTCGAAAAAGCTCTGAAACGCCCGGCCGGATGGATTTCCGGATTCCGTGCAAGGCCCACGATCAGGCGCGACATTGGGGGAGGGCGGGATTGCCCGCACTCTTCAGGGCCCATCCGCGCCGAACACCCGCGGACGGGCCCATTTCAGGTGCCCGGCGGGCGAACGTGCTCACGGCTGGCGAACCGGTATGCCGTCACCGCGCCCATGAACAGCCAGAACAAGTTGTTGATGGCGAGCGACCCCACGCGCGAGGCCTTCAGGATGTGGTACCACTCCCAATCCCTCAGGGGCAGCCCGCGGTAGTGATCCCGGTGCGCGTAATCAGAGAGGAACGTCGCCGGGATGCTGATCGCCGCAAACACGATCGCGGTCAACGCGGCGGCCCAGAGTCCCAGCGGGAGCGACCCCACCCGCGCCACTTTCACGGCCGTCAGCCCGATCAGCAGTCCGACCGGCCACGCCAGCCAATCGTGCCGGTCGTACAGGAACCACGCCTGCGCGATCCACAGCACGCCGCACACGAGCGCCACCACGGCCGCGGCGACCGCGCCGGCACGCCCCCGGCGGACGGTCGCGTCCACCGTGGGCACCTCCGCCCGCGGGATCCGGGGCCGATCATGCCCGAACTCCGCCGCCAGTTCCGCGAGTTCGGCCCGAAGGGGCGCCGCGGCCGAGGCGGGCTTGGTGGCCGGCTTGTAGTCGCGCACCGAGTCGAGGTACGTCAACGCGCGCCGCTCGAACTCGGCGGTCCAGGGAAGCCCCAACTCGCCGTAGATGCGCCGCAGCTCTCCCATCGGATCGGCGATGAGGTCCTCGTAGCGCATCCGCGCGAGGCGCCCGGACGGCACCTCCGCCGACTCCGCCAGGTACTTCCGCTCGGTGGCGGCGTACTCTCGGACGATCCGCGACTCCAGATCGTCGGCGGGATCGGGATCCTGCAAGCGGTAGAGCGAGAGCCGGTCCGCCATCGCGACGTTTGAGCGGACGACCGCCGCCGGGTCCCGGCTGATATGCACGAACTTGACTCTCTCCGGCCCGAACAGGCGGAGCAGTTCCCGAACCCGCGCCGTGTGGCTGGGCGTTTTCAGCAGGATCACCCGCGGAC
>JAEYVB010000334.1 GCA_023429345.1 Planctomycetota bacterium | reverse complement strand
GTTCCTCCCCCCCGCCCCGGCGATCCCGACCAGCTCCCCGGCACGCTCCCACGCGAAGGCCATGGCCGCCGCGCTCCCGTGCGCCAGCGGCCGGCCGTGAATCCGGAGGAGCACGCGGGCGACATTTCCGTCCACGATCGCTTCGGGCCGGTCGTACACGATCGAAGCGATCGCCCCGGCCGTGTATCGCCCCACACCCCGGAGCGCCCGCAGCGAGGCCGCATCGCGCGGCAGCTCTCCCGCGTGCTCCGACACGACCTGCCTGGCCGCGAGATGGAGGTTCCGCGCCCTCCGGTAGTACCCCAGCCCGGACCAGAGCGCCAGCACATCCCCCTCGGGCGCCGCGGCCAGCGACTCGACCGTTGGGAAACGCTCCATGAACGCCCCGTACCGCTCTATCACCCGCGCCACCTGCGTCTGCTGCAGCATCACCTCGCTGACGAGCGAGGCGTAGGGCCGGCGTGGCGTGGTCCGCCAGGGGAGAGGCCGGGCATGGGCCGCGAACCACCGCGAGACCGCCGCCACCAACCGACGGTCGGCCCCCGCCGAGCTACTGCGCGTCACGGAGCACCCGCTCGACGCCGGCCTTGACGTCCTTCCAATCCGCTTCCGGTGACTTGTTGACCGTGATCCAGTCGCCGTTGATCAGCACATTCGTGACCCCGCGAATCGCGAACAGGCCGGCCCCGACCGGATCGGCCGCGGCCTCCTCGGCCCGGAAGTACGACCGCGGCCGGTCCGCGATGGTGCGGTCCAGGACGCACTTGATCGCGTTGGGATTGGGCGTTGTCTGAAACACACGGACCAGGTAGGGCATGGCGAGGCCATCGTAACCCTCTCCCCCGGGCCCGCGTGAACACGCCACCCGCCCGGGCTCCGGGGACCGTTCAAAGTACGCATTCCGGCTAGACTCATGCGGCCCGGCGAAAACGCCCGACCAAGTCAGAGCCGACCCCCTCACCGACTGCATGCAAGCACCGTGAATCTCAGCCGTCTCAACGCCCTTTTCGACCGCCTCGCGTCCTACCCGCCGTGGGAAGTGGCGATCGAGTTGCTGCTGATCGGGCTGGTGGTCTACACCATCTTCCGGTTCGTCCGGGGGACGAGGGCGGCGGGGGCGCTCAAGGGCCTCTTCCTGGTCCTGATCTTTGCCACCGTCGTCGCCCGGGTCATCGGGGCGGGGGAGACCTTCCAGCGCCTGGCGTTCCTCTACGACCGCTTCCTCGCGATCGTCGCGGTGGGGCTGATGGTGATCTTTCAACCCGAGCTCAGGCGCGGGCTCATCCGCCTCGGCGAGGCGACCTTCTTCCGTCAGAGCACCTCGGCGATCGCCCAGACGGTCGATGCCATGGTGGAGGCCTGCACCTACTTCTCCCGATCCCGGTTCGGCGCCATCATCGTCCTCCAGCGGCAGGTCGCCCTCCGCGGGCTTGTCGATGGGGGCACCCCCATCGGGGCGGAGCTGACCTCCCGGCTGCTTCAGACGATCTTCTTCCCCGGCACCGCCCTGCACGATCTTGCCGTGGTCGTTAAGGGCAACGTGATCGCCGCGGCCGGGGTCCAGCTCCCCCTCGCCGATCCGGCCGACATGCCCGATGCCCGGCTCGGCTCCCGACACCGTGCGGCCGTTGGCCTGACCAAGGAATGCGACGCCATCGTGATCGTCGTCAGCGAAGAGACGGGAGAGATCCGCCTCTCTGAGCGGGGGCAGCTCACCGGCCCATACAAGGCAGACACCCTCCGCGAGGAGCTCCTGCACCGGCTGCGGCTCCAGCCCGCGGGCGGTCACGGGGGCGGCCGCGATGGGGGCGAGAACGCGGACGAGGGCACGTTCGTCGGCGAGCCCGAGCGCAGCGTGCAGGAGCCGAGGCTGAGCGAGCCCCGGGCCAAGGAGCCCGCGGCATGAGCCCCTCCCTCGCCAAGTCCGTTTTCCAGATCCGCAACTTCCTGGTAATCGCGCTCGTGACGGTCCTGATCTGGCTCCTGGCCGAGGCCGAGAGCCTCCGCGTCGAGATGGTCCGCGCGGAACTGGTTTTCCGCGCCGATGCGGAGAGCGGTCGGTACGTCCGTGTCGACCCGGATTTCTCGGGCGCGATCAACGTGCGCCTGGAGGGCTCGACCGCGCGGGTCGACGAGCTCGCCGAACGGCTCCGCCGCCCCCTGAACCTGGACCTCGGCATGGAGGGCATCCCCCGCGACCCCGGCCGGCACACGATCGACCTCCGGTCGGTGCTCCGGAACCTGCCGATGGTGCGCGAGACCGGCGCCTCGATCGCCGTTGTCGAGCCGCAGTTCATCCCCCTCACCGTCGACAACCTCGTCACACGCGAGGTAAAGATCCGCGTCGACCCGCCGGAGGGCGAACTCCTGGAAGGTCTGCCGGAGGCCCAGCCCCCCATGGTCCGGCTCCGCATGCCCGAAGCGGTCGCCGCCCAGCTTCCGCCCGACTTCCAGCTCCCGGTACAGATCGACATCGAATCCCTGAGGAACCTCCCCGAGGGCATCCGTCACACGCTCGACAACATGCGGCCGATCCTGCCCGAGGTCCTCCGGAACGCCGAAGGCGTGCGGACAACGCCCAGCACCGTCAAGGTGTTCATCACGGTCCGCAGCCGCACCTCGTCCGCCGTGCTGCCGATCATCCCGGTCCACCTCCAGCTCGCCCCGACCGAGATCGGCCTCTGGGACATCACGATCCCCGACGAGAGCAGGGTCCTCAACGATGTCACGGCGACGGGCCCCGCCGACCAGATCGAGGCGCTCCGCACCGAGAAGATCAAGCCCGTCGCGTTCATCGCGATCTCCTACCAGGAGCTCGAGGATGCCGCCGCCAGCGGGGCGCCGCTGCAGAAGGAGATCCAGTTCTCCGGCCTGCCCACGCCGCTCAAGTTCGAGCTGAAGCCCGCCCAGCGGAGCATCCGGGTGCTGGTGAAGAAGCGCGAAGCGGCCGCACCGCCCGTCGTCCCCGGCGCGCCGGCGCCCGGACAGCCGCTGCCGAACGGCCCCCGCTGACGCTCACGCCCCGATGGCTTCCGCCCCGCGGACAGGGAGCCGCGCCCCCCACCAACGCATCAGTTCCTGCGGGTCTCCCATCCCGTAAGCGCTGCAGATCGCCATCCCGCACTCGTGCAGCAGCCCGGGCCGGAGCGAAGGCCCCGCGGCACTGGCCGCCCGGAACACCCCGCCCGCCGCGCGCCACGCCGCAGGGTCGATCGGCGCCGGCAGCCGAAGCACCTGCCTGGCGCTCAGCTTGATCGCCGATGCGGTGAGCCCCGCCCCCGCATACTCCCGCAGCGACACGGCGGAGAGCACCGGCGAACAGAGCGCCGCCGCGATCGCCCAGAGCATATCGGGGTCTCTCGGCACCACCGTGATGAGGGGCGTTACCGGCAGCCAGGCTCCCGCCTCGTCGACCACCGCCTCCAGCACGCGCGTCTGGGTTGCCAGCAGCACTTTCGGCGTCAGCCGCGCCCGCGCCCACCGCGCCATCGCCGGGTCGCCGGACAGGCGTCTCAGGTCCGCCCGCGGCGCGAGGAACTGTTCCCCGCCGATCCGGGTGCGGGCCTCGCCCCATCGGCACCGGGCAGGGTCCACGAGCCCGGTCGTGACGAGCCTCGGGAACTCGGCATCATCCGCGTTCGGCGCATCCACCACGCAGCCTCGAAGCCCGTAGAACTGGTCGCGGAAGTCCGCCGTGGCCGCGGCGTAATCGCCGATCGTCGCTGGGGCAGTGACCTCGATACGCGGAATCCCGTGCACAGCGGCGACCAAG
>JAEYVB010000290.1 GCA_023429345.1 Planctomycetota bacterium | reverse complement strand
GGCGCGGGCGGCGCGGCGGGGCTCGGGGGAGCGCCGGTGAGTTTGTGGGCGACCTCGAGCGCATCGGCCATGTTCTCGAACATGTTCTCGACGCCGATCACCTGGTCGAAGCCGGCCTGCGTGAAGGCAAAGAGCGGCTGGGCGTGGACGCCGGCGAGCAGGAGGTGCGTGCCCTGGCGCTTGCACTTGTGGTAGAACTCCTCGAGCGCGTGCATGCCGCTGGCGTCGATAGCCGGGACCTTGCGCATGCGGAGGATGAAGACCTTCGGCGGGCGCTCGAGGCCGCGGAGCGTGTCCCCGAGACGGTCGGCGACGCCGAAGAAGAAGGGGCCGTCGATCTCGTACACCTCGACACCGTGCGGGATCGCGCGGGCGGTGATCGCGCCGGGGTCCTTCGGGTCGCGGTTCCATTCCTCCTCGGTGATGCCGTTGCGCACCTCGCGGGTCAGCGCCGAGATGTTCGATACGTCGGCCATCCGCTTCATGAAGAGCATGCTGGCCAGCACCATCCCCACGCCGACGGCGATGGTGAGGTCCATGAAGACCGTCAGGCCGAACGTCGTGAGAAGCACGAGCACATCGCTGCGGGGCGCCCGGAGCAGCGCACGGAAATGATCGATCTCGCTGATGTTCCAGGCGACGATGACCAGCACGGCCGAAAGGGTCGCGAGCGGAATGGACTTGGCGAGGGGCGCCAGCGCGATCATGAAGAGGAGCAGGAACGCGGCGTGCAGCATCCCCGCGATCGGCGTTTTGCCGCCGTTTTTGATGTTCGCGACGGTGCGAGCGATCGCGCCGGTGGCGGGCACGCCGAAGAAGAGCGATGAGCCGATGTTGGCGATCCCCTGGGCGACGAGCTCCTGGTCGCTCTTGTGCCGGTGGCCGGTCATCCCATCGGCCACCACAGCGGAGAGGAGGCTCTCGATCGCGCACAGCATCGCGATGGTGAGCGCCGAGGGGAGCACATCCGCCATCAGCCCGAGGCTGAGCCCCGGGAGCCGCGGCGCCGGCAACGAGCTGGGGATTCCGCCGAAGCGCGAGCCGATCGTCTCCACCGTGCCGCCGGCCGCGCGATCAAGCCCGAGGAGGTACACCGCCAGCGCGGAGACTGCCACCGCCACGATCGCGCCGGGCACCCTGGGCACGAGCTTTCGCATCGCGATCAGGATGGCCAGCGACCCCACCCCCACGGCGGTCGCGGCCCCATTGATCGAGGCGAAGTTCTCGGCGAGCAGCGTGACCTTCGGGAGGAACTCCGCCGGCAGCCCCGCGGCGTTCCCTTCCGCGTCGAGGATCGTCAGCCCGAAAAAATCCTTGAGCTGCGACACGACGATCGTGACGGCGATCCCCGCGGTGAAGCCCGTGGTCACCGGGTAGGGGATGAACTTGATCATCGCCCCGAAGCGGAAGAGGCCCATCAGCACCACCACCACCCCAGACATGAACGTCGCGGTCGCCAGCCCCGCGTAGCCGTGCGTCGCCGCGATCCCGAAGACGATGGGGATGAACGCCGCCGTCGGCCCGCCGACCTGCACGCGGCTGCCGCCGAAGGCGGAGATCAGGAATCCGGCGATGACGGCCGTGTACAGTCCCATCGCCGGCGGTGTGAGCCACGGGTGGATGCTCCGGAGCTCATCCGCGACATCCTGCGGGATGGAGGCGATCCCCAGCGCCATCGCCAGCGGCAGAGCGATCACCGCAACGGTGAGGCCGCCGATTGCGTCGCTGACGAACGCGCGGAAGTCGTACCCCTCGCGCAGGCAGACGATGAGCTTCGGGATGTAGCGTGACAAGGGGGGAATCCGGGGGGACGCGGAGTTCGGGCCGCGGCCTCGCAGGCGGGGAATGCGCCATGGTAGGCCCCGGTATCCCCGACTTTCGAGCCCCGCCGTGGGCCGACGCGGGCACGGGCGAAGGCCCTCAGGCGTCGGTGCGGTCGATGACCCTGTAGGCCTCGCGCTCGCCGCGGCCGCGCAGGGGGTAATCCTTGCGCAAGGGGTGGGCCGGGAAGGCCTCCCAGGTGAGGATGCGGCGGAGGTCCGGGTGCCCGTCGAAGCGGATCCCGAACATGTCGAACGCCTCGCGCTCGTTCCACTCTGCGCCCGGCCAGAGGTCGCAGACGCTGGGGACGTGCAGCGCCGGGTCGTGCTCGATGCCCTCGGTCGGGATCGACGGGTCCAGGAAGACCTTGACGAAGAAGCGGTCGTTGCGTGTGGTCGAGATCAGGATGTAGAAGATGCTGAAGCGGCCGGGCGTCTTTGCCGGGTAGTTCAGGTAGTCGATGCCGCCGACATCGGAGAGCAGGTCGTACGCGGTGCGCGGGTCGTTCTTCAGGAAGGCCATGACATCGTGCAGGTCGCCGGGCTCGACAATGAGTGTGCTCTGACCGCGGAACTCGGTGGCGCGGAACTTCTTCCCGGGGAACGCGTCCTTGACCACCTTGAACGTCGGGTGGTCGAGATTGACCGAGTGCTGCTCGTCTGGCGTCGTGCCTGCGGGTGCGGCGGTCGGGGTAGCGGGGGGCGCATCGGCCATGATCGTGCGGTTCCTGAAGGGGGCTCCAAGTCTAGGTGAGGGCCGCGCCGGCGTCAGGCGAGGACGATCTGCCGTACCCCGGGGGCGCGGCGGTCGGCGAGCGCCCGCACCGTCTCCCGGGGCAGGGCCATCCCCGCGGCAGTGGGCCCGATCTGATCGTCCCCGATGCGCTCCGCGCCCGCGATCAGGACGCCGGCGATCCGCGGGAATGCGGCGATCTCGAGGGCGCGGGCGATGTGATCCTCGGCCGCGGGCAGCATGTCCGGCGTGAGCATGGAAACGGGGTCCAGCAGGATGCCTACGCCCTGGGGGAGGTCCTTCAGGAGCATCACGCAGGCCTGGGGATCCGGGATGACATGGCGGCTGTGGGGGCGGAGGAGGAGCTCGCCGGTGGAGGGACGGCTCTCGGCCGCGGCCTCGATTCGGGACCGGAGGGCTTCACACGCTCGTGGCGTCCACGTCCTGAAGTCGCGGGGGAAGAGCCCGGCGGCCGGCTCGCTCTCGTCGCCGTACCAGCCCGTCCAAGCGACTATCCGTTGAGGTCCGGCGACGGGGAACCCTACATCCAGTGGGTTGACGTGGGAGACCGCGGCCCAAGTGTGGCCCGCCTCATCCGCGATCCGGTCGCCTTGCATGAAGAGCGGCATGGGCCAAGGGTAAGACCGAGTGCAGAGCCGCGGGCTCGCCGCCCGATATCCCTTCCTCCCCGGGGTTTGGATCCGGGGTTTCGGAGGACGCCGATGTCTATCGCCGGGGCCCACGGGCCCACCTCCGAGCAGCCGGAGAGCAGCTCGTCATCGTCGCGGTTGACCCGGGAGCAGGTCGTCGACCGCATCATCACCATCAACCCCACCGCCACCGCGCAGTTCCTGGCTCGCTTCCGGGACGAGTCGCTGGAGAAGTACCTGGACCACCTGGTGGTGGCGTCGGGCCCCCGGGGGAGGCACTCGCGCTGGGAGCGGCCGGGGGATTCGCCGGCGATCTTCGGGCGGGAGGCGCAGGACTAGCGCGGCCGGCCGGGCTTTCGGACCGCGTCTGGAAGAACACGGGCAGGGATGCCCGTGCCACGAAAGAAAGCGGGCCGGCAGTTGACGCCGGCCCGCTGCTTACTTGGTGAAGGAGAGGCGACTCAGCTCTTCTTCTTGGTCGTCTTCTTGGGCTTGTCCTCGCCCTCTTCGGCCTTGGGCTCGGACTTCTTCTTGGAGGCGGCCGGCTTCTTGGCGCCACCGAGCCTCTCGGTCTGCTCCTTGGCCCACTTGTTGTACTCCTCGGCGGGGACATCGCTGATGGCGGCCTTCGCGACGATGGCGTCGAGGGTCTTGTGCTCGCGGATCTGCTGGAAGACGGTGCCGACCTGGTTCCGCTGGATCAGCTCCTGGCGGAGGACCTCGGGCCGCATGTTGCGCTCGAAGGCGATCTGGGCGATGCGCCCGTTGATCTCGCCCTCGCTGACGCCGATGTCGAGCTGCTCCGAGGCCTTGTGCAGGATGAACATCAGCTTGAGCTCCCGGCTGGCGTTCTCGCTGCTGGCCTCGCGCATCTCGGCGATGTGCTCCTCGATCTCGTGGGCGTCGACGCCGCGGTACATGAGCTCGAGCCGCTGGCGCTGGAGCGTGCGGGCGGCCTGGGCGGCGCTGAGCCGCTCGGGGAGGTCCATGGCCGTGTTCTCGATCAGGTGCTGGGCGACCTGCTGACGCATGGCGACCTGCTGCTGGACCTGCGCCCGCTGCTCGAGGCGCTGGCGGAGCTGGGCCTTGAGCTCGCCCTCGCCGGGGAAGCCGAAGCGGGCGACGATCTCCGCGCGGTCGGCGGGGATGATGCGGTCGACGCGCTGGACCTCGAAGGTGATCGTCAGGTCGGCGTTGCGGACGCCCTCGACCTCGTGGGTCTCGGGGCCCCGGGCCTTGATCGTGACCGTTTCGCCGGCCTTGGGGCGGCCGAACTGCTTGTCGAAGTCGGGCACCTTGATCCCCAGGATCATGCCCTCGCCGTTCTTGTCGGCGGTGGGGATCTGGACGACCGCGCCGTTGATGTTGTAGAACTCCTGGGGCTCCGAACCGCCCTCCTCGGGCGGGCCCGTCATCACGCCCAGGCCCGTGAGGTAGTCGCCGGGCTCGGGCGCCTCGCGCGGCTCCAGGGCCCCCTCGTTGATCTCGATCTTCCTGAGCTCATCCTCGACCATCTGGTCGGTGACCTCGATCGTCGGCTTCTTGACCGCGATCCCCTCGAGCGAGGGGATCTCGAACTCGGGGACCACCTCGACCTCGATATCGAAGGAGAGGGGCTTGCCGTCCTGCACCTCGATCTTCTCGAACTGCTCGGCCACGGGCTCGCCCACCACCTGCAGCTTGTGCTCCTCGATGGCCTTGGTGTAGGCCTCGGCGACCAGCGTCTTCTTCGCCTCGTCGCGCAGGGCGGTGCCGAAGCGCTTCTCGATCAGGGCCCGCGGGGCGCGGCCCTTGCGGAAGCCGGGGAGCTGGGCCTCGACGGCCATCGTGTCCAGCGAGTCGCGGAGCTTCTCGGAGACCGTGTCGGCCGGGATCTCGATCGTGACCTTCTTGCGGCTCGGGCCGGCGTCGGAGATCGTGACCTTGTTGGGGCGGTCGGTCGTGGGGGTGGTGGTATCGCTCATGGAAGGACGGACTCCAGCTCCGGAGGTGGTCTGCGTGCGGGCGCAGCAAGCGCGGGGCCGCCCACGCGGTGCGGGGGCGGCGACAAGGGGACAAGTCTAGGCGGACGTCCCCGCGGAAAGTAATCGCCGGATCACCCGAACTGAATCCGTCAATTCCGATTAAAGGCGGCTTGCGACCCCGTTCCACGCCGCGGGACCGGGGGTGCACACCTATGTTCCGTCATGGAGGGTCCCGCCCTGGCTCCGGGCCGCAGGAACATCCCGGCCGCGAGCGCAGCCCCGCTGAGTCGCCGCGTCGTCGAGGTGGACCTGCCGCCGACGCGGGGCATGGTGGTGGTGGCCAACCGCCTCCCGGTGCAGCGGGTGACGCGGGGGCAGAGCACCCGCTGGGTGACCAGCCCGGGGGGCCTGGTGACCGCCCTGGAGCCGATCGTCCGCCGGGGGGGCGGGGCGTGGGTGGGGTGGTCGGGGGCGGCGGGGCCCGCGCCCCGGGCCTTCACGCACGACGGGCTGAAGATCCGCCCCGTGTCGATCTCTTCCGGGG
>JAEYVB010000283.1 GCA_023429345.1 Planctomycetota bacterium | reverse complement strand
GCCTGGAACCGCTCGCGCGGAAGGTGGCGTGGGGACCGACGGCGGTGTCGGCCTCGAAGGCGCCGGTGTACGCGGTGGTGCCGTCGGGGTGGTTGTAGGTCCACACGCCTTGACGGATGGGGCTGCCGAGGTCGCCGCCGCCCCACTTGCAGCCGGCGGCGGTCCCCGTGCAATCGACGATCCCGCCGGAGTGGTATCGCGTCCAGGCGCCGGTGAGCTGGCCCTCTTCGAATGTGCCGACGATGAGCTTCTCGCCGCTCTCGCGGTAGCTGATGTGCTCGCCGATCGCGACACCTTGGCGGTAGAGGCCGTGGCGGCTGCGGTTGCCGTTCTCGTGGTAGGTGGTCCACTCGCCGTGCGCGATCGGGCTGTGGATGTCGTTGGCGCCCCAGCGGCAGCCCCCGGCCTCGCCCTGCTGGGCGATGGAGCCATCTTCCCGGTAGCTGGTCCAGAGGCCGGTGAGCTGGCCGGCCTCGAAGCGGGCGGTGATGTGCTTCTGGCCGCCGGGGTGGTAAAGCGTGGCGGGGCCGGTGAGCAGGTCGTCCCGGTAGGTCTGCTCAAGTCGGAGCTGGCCGTCCGGGTAGAAGGCGCGGTATCCGCCGATGCGCTTGCCCTCGCGGAGCGTGTACTGCTCGGCGGTCTGGCCGTTCTCGTGGCGTTTGACGACGGGGCCATCCTCGGGCTGGGCCCGGGCAATCGACGCGGCCGCGGCGGTGGCGAGGAGGACGGCGAGCGCGGTGCGGCGGGCGTGACCCATGGTCGGCCTCCAGGATGTGATGCCACGAGGCCGCAGCGTAAAGGGGGGCGTAGAAACAAACAACCCCCGCCGCGGGGCGGGGGCTGTGCGATCGGGTTGGCTTGCCGGGGAACCGCGCGGGCCGGGGTTTACCGCATGCCGCGCTCGGCCATCTCGGCGGGGGAGAGTTCGCCGGCGTTGTCGTCGCCGTCGTCATCGTCCTGGTCGGCGGCGTCCTCGGCGGCGAGCCTGGCTTCCTCGGCCTCGATGCGGGCCTTCTCTTCGGCCTCGATCTGCGCCTCGGTCTTGCCTTCCTTCTGGGCGCGCTCGGCGCGTTCCTTCTCGAGCTTGCGCTTGAGGGCCTCGACTTTGGGCTTGTCGGGCGCGATGATGATGCTGGCTTCCTTGCCCATCCAGCGGGGCGTCTGCTCGACCTTGCCGATATCGCCGAGCTGGGTGGCGACCTCGCGGAGGTGCTGGAGACCGATGTCGCGGTGGGCGATCTCGCGGCCGCGGAAGCGCTGGGCGACGTGGACCTTGTGGCCGGCCATGAGGAAGCGGCGGGCCTGGTCGATGCGGATCTGGATGTCGTGCTTGTCGATCTTGACGGAGCGCCCGAGTCGGATCTGCTTCATCTCGGTGGACTTGCTGGCGGCGCGCTGCTTGCGCTGCTTCTGCGACAGCTCGTACTTGTACTTGCCGTAGTCCATGATCTTGCAGACCGGCGGACGGGAGTCCGGGACGATCTCGACAAGATCGAGGCCGAGTTCCTGCGCCATGCGCATGGCCTCGTGCGTCTCGATGACGCCGATCTGTTCGTTGTCCGCGCCGATCAGTCGGATCGGGGTGATGCGGATGAGGTGATTGACGCGAGTGCGTTGGACGGGCGGGCCGCCGCGGTCGAACCTTCTGCCGTTGATGAGTCAGCTCCTTTGGTGGATCACACTGCCGGCGTGACGCTGGCCGGACGAAAGACACCCGCGCGGCGGGAGGCCGGCGGGAACACTGCTGGGTTTGGGGGTGCGGCCCCGGTCATTGCGAGGGCACGCGTGCGGTCTCGGGCATCGGATGGCTCATGCGGGCTGTCAAAGGCTCGGAGGTCCGACTCGACCGGGGCAAGCGGGGCCGCGACGCGCGGCCGCCAATACAGAAACACTAACCCATAGTAGGGGGGCGGGCAAGGGTAATTTGAGGGGTTCAGGCGGGGGCGGCCCGAGACGGGTGGCCGCATCGGGTGATTCTGAAGCGGGTAGTCCCGTTTCGTGGCGGTCAGGGGGGCAGTTGGAGGCCTTCAATCCGGATCGTGCCGGCCCAGCAGACGGGGTCCAGGGCGAACGGGCGGGACATGAAGATGCTGGCCGCGGTCTCGGGGTCGCCCTGGATGACGAGCTGCAGGCGGCCGGGGGCGGCGCGGGCGCGGGTCTCGCCGCCGGGTTCCCAGGTGATGGGGAGGTCGAGCCAGTCCTTCCAGACGTCGATGAGGGCGAGCTCGCCGGCGGTGCGGCCGATCGGTTCGCCGTCGATCTCGACGGCGGCGCGAAAGGCGATGAGGAACTCGGCGCCGTCCGTCGCGGCGGTGTCGCTCACCCGGAGGTGGACGGGGCCGTCGGTGCGCTCCAGGTAGGGCTGCATCGTCCGTCGGACAAACTTGTTTGCCTCGGGGTCGTCGCGGCGGTCGAGGAGCGAGGCGCGATCGGGGCGGATGTCGAGCGTGACCTGGTCGCTCGTGCCGAAGAGGATGTGCGGCTTGTACGATGGGCCGAGGTAGAGCTGGATGTCGATGGGGAGGTTGTCCCGGGCGGTTTCGGCGCTGCCGATCAGGAAGGTGCCGCGGCCGACGGAGCCCCAGTCATCGGTGCCGCGGACGCGCAGGCGGGTGCCGAGGCCGCGGATGGGGTCGGAGGCGATGACGGGTATGGGCTCGCCCACGATCCAGCGTTCGGGGAGGCGGACTTCGGCATCGAGCGGAGATGTGCGGAAGTAGCGAGCGAGGAAGATCTGCGACTGCCAGCGTGCGAGCCGGCCGGACTGGAGGCGGTTCCAGATCTCGTCGCGGGCGTCGGTGGTGGTGCGGGCCGGCGGGGGCTGGGCGGCGAAGCCGATGCCGGACCATGCGGGCCCGGGGGCGAGGGGGGTGCCCCCAGCAGCGCTGGGGAGATTTGGGGTCGGCACGAATCCGGGGGGTGTGATGCGAATGCCGGGTACATTCGCGAACTGCTGCCATCCTCCCGGAATGGCGGCGGTCGTCTGGTAATCGGCGGGGGCGATGAAGATGAGGACGGAGGATGGGACGGCGGAGTACCAGCCGCGGCGGTTGTAGTCGGGCACCCTGGTGATGAAGAGGCCGAGGCCGACCGCCGCGGCAGCGAGAACGGCGTGCTTCCAGCGGCGGCGGGTGCGCAGGAGTGCGCGGTCGGCGCGGGCGGTGCGGCCGCACTCGGGGCAGGTGAGGTTCGGCACGCCGTCCATGGAGTACCAGCATGCGGGGCAGCGGCGGCAGCCGCGGGGACGGTCGTGGAACAAGGCGCGGCAGACAAGGAAGACGCCGGCGAGCATGAGGGGCCAGCCGACGAGAAGGAAGGGCCAGTCGGACTGGAGGGCGGTCATGGGGACTCCTCGGGTGGCGTGGTCTGACGCTCGAGCCGGAGAGGAGTTCGGAGTTGGCCGCCCCAGCAGGCGGCGGACCTGCCCAAGGCCGCGGCCTCGTAGATGTCGGTGGCGCGGGCGGGATCGGCGGTGATGGTGAGCGTGGCGCCCGGGAGCTGGTCGGGGGTGACGCCCTCGGCAAGGGTGAGGGGGATGTCCTCCCAGTCTTTCCAGACCGATGCACCCCACGCGAGCGAGCCCCGCGCGGTCGCGAGTTCGCGGCCGCCTTTGGCGATGGAGACGGTGAAGAAGACGCCAAACTCGACCCCGTTCTCGGCGAGGGTGTCGTCGACACGGAGCAGCGGCTGGCCTTCCGACAGGACCAGGCGGGGGGAGAGGAGTCGGAGCACGCGGGCGTCCGCAGCCGCGCCGGTAACCTTTTTGAGGAGCTCGGCCCGGCTCGGCGCGAGTTCGATGCAGTCCTTAAGTGTTGTTGAAAAGGCGACCCGGTCGTTGAGAAGAAGTTCGATCGTCGCATCCGCCGGCGCGGGTTCGCTCGGGGTGGCGACCCGGTACACGGTGAGGGCGCGGTTGGGGATCCGGGTCCATCGATGCTCACCGAGCCGGATGCGGGCGGTGCATTGCTGCAGCTGGCCGGAGAGGACGTAAGGGGCCTCGTCGTTGAGGTGCCAGCGCTCGGGAAACGTGTGCGTCATGGGGAAGCGGCGGAAGTAGCGGTCGAGAAACGTCTGCGACTGTCGGCGGGTGAGGCGTCCCGCGGCGAGGCGCAACCAGGCTTCTTCGCGCAGGCTTGCGCTGGCCGTGCGCATGGGCGCGGGCGTACCGCCGGTCTGCACGACGACGGTGCTGCCCGGAACGCCGACGATGACCTTCGGCTGTCCCATGAAGGTCGGGTCCGTCAGGAGTGTGACGACCCCCGGCGTGCGGGGCGGAGTGACGGGCGGCGGCAGATCGACGGGGGCGTAGTGGGCGAGGTAGGCGGAGGGGATGAGCCCGTACCATCCGGCGTGCAGGTAGGTCGGCACCGTGCGCAGGGCCACGCCGAGTATCAGCAGGAGCAGGGCGACGCTCGCGATGCGCCACCGGCGTCGGGTGCGGAGGAGCCGGTGCTCACCGCCCGCGGCGTGGCCGCACTCGGGGCACTGGAGGCCGGGCACGCGGTCCATGGAGTACCAGCAGCGGGGGCAGCGTCGCCTGCCCTTGGAGCGGTCGCGGAAGAGAGCGGCGATGGCCCAGAGCGCGCCGGCGCTGAAGAGAGCCCAACCGAGGATCTCATAGATCCAGGCGGTGGTCATCGGGGCAATATACGGGCGGCGGGGTGAGTGGGGTCAAGAAGGGGGTCAAGAAGGCACCAAGGCAGGAGGCATCAAGGCATCAAGTCATCAAGGCACAGGCATCAAGGCATCAGACGTGGTCGCCCGGGATGGCACTCTCAGGCCATGGCGCCGGCGAGCTGGCGGCGGAGGCGGGAGAGGGCGTAGACGGCGACCTCGGCCTCGCTGTTGCCGATGACGCCGCCGCGGGCCTGGCCCTGGTCGTCCCGCCACTCGGCGCGGTAGGAATCAAAGAGTTGGATGTGCTGGATCGTGAGGGTGTGGCCGCGGGCGGCGAACTCGCGCCGGACGGCCTCGAGGCCGGGGTAGGCGCGGCCGGCGTGGTGGCTGCAGCCGGCGGAATCGAGGGAGGCCCAGCCGGTGGCGTACAGCTCGTCGATGGCGAAGTCGAGGCCCATGGTCGCCCCTTCGGTCGAAGAACCGCCGGGGGAGCCCGGCGGGATGAGGCCGGCGTGCGGACGGCCTCATCGGTGGGCTCATGCTATCGGCCGGGCCGGGGGCGGTTCCAGTGTGGCGGCTTCATGCGGGAGCGGAATGGGGGCGGGATAAGGACCGGTAACCCCGGTGCCGCGGCGGGATAGGGGCGCTCGATGGCGGTCGGCGATCGGCGGGTCGCGCCGCGGGTGCGGCCGCCGAGCCTTGAAAATCAGATTGCATCGGGGGGCGCAGGTTGTTAGATTGATGCTGTCCCGCCTCCGAACCGGTGCATTCCGGACAGGGCGGGAT
>JAEYVB010000272.1 GCA_023429345.1 Planctomycetota bacterium | reverse complement strand
AGGGCGGTCCCCTCGGCGATGGATTCGACGCCGGGGTCGTACACCGGGAGGTCCACGTGGTGGATGTTGGTCCCGGCCGTCCAGATCGTCACGTTGGGCGAGATGATGTGGCGGGTGCGGTGGAGGTCCAGGAGGCGCGACTCGACGCTGTTGTCCACCCGCTGGATCTCGGTCGACACCGTTACGCCCGCAGCGCCCCACAGGCGGTAGGGCTCGTCCGCGTCGGGGGAATAGTCCTCGAAGTCCTGGTCGTAGGCCGTGACGCGGCCCACGACAAAGGGCGTGACGTTCACGGGCCCGGCGGCCAGCGGCATCGTGAACTCGTGGCGGGTGTCGAAGCGGGAAACCCATTCCTCGCTCAGGCCGCGGGCGTGGAGGGCGTCGGAGATGGACTGGTCGGGCGCGATGCCGAAAAGCGCGCGGGATCGGGCCAGGTTCGTGAAGCCGAGCTCCTGAACCTCCGGGTCCGGGAACTCCAGGCGCATGTGCGTAAAGCGGTACTGGCTGCTGTAGGAGAGCAGGCCGGGGTGCTCCGGGAGAAGGTCGTCGGCGAGGCGCACGTAGCCGATATCCGGCAGGCGCGTGACCGAGTACCCGGGGCTCTGGAGGAGGTACTCGTTGGGGATCGAGTCGATCGCGCTCCCGCGCACCTCGCCGGAGAGCAGCGTGTTCTCCCGGATGCGCTGGGCGTAGAAGGAGTTCGTGAACTCGCGCCGCGTGCGGGCCATCTGCTCGAAGAACCCGTCGACGAAGGTCGGGTCGGAGATGTACGAGCCCTCGACGAAGATGGTCCAGTCCCGCCCGACACGCTCGCGGTGCTCGCCGAGCAGGATCCCGCGGAACTCGCCGTCGATATCTCGCTTCGCGCCCGTCACGAGCAGGTCGCGCCCGGTGTCGTGCGGGACCGCGTACGCCAGGAAGTTGCCCGTGTAGTCCGCGCCGCGCCAGGTGAAAGCGGTCCCGATGCCCGGACCCCGCTCGAAGTAGTAGTCGACGAGCAGGTCCATGTTGTTGCCGGTGGGCGCGTCGATGCCCAGCAGCGTATAGGCGTTCCAGGTCGTCTTCAGGGCCCCGCCGGACCCCGAGGAGTTCTCGAGGCGGATATCCCGGAGCGGAAAGGCCCCGGGGTCGCCCTTGATCCTCGGCCACCAGAAAAAGGGCACATCGCCGGTCCGGAGGGTGACGCCGCGGGCATCAACGCTCAGGCGACGGTTGGCCTCCGCGGCCGCCGGCTGCTGGGTGATGGTGACCGTCGAAGCGCCGATGGAGAGGTCCGGGTCCAGGAACGGGGTGTTCGTGACGCGGGCCTCGGTGGCTCGGAAGGTATTGGCGGAAAGCTGCGCGATGGACTTGGCGCGGACGTGCAGGGGGAGCCCCGTGCGGACATCGCTGGTGGAGAAGAGGGCGTCCACCAGCAGGCCGCGGTCCGTCCGCACATCGTAGAAAACGCGAGGCGAGCGGATGGTGTATTTGCCCTCGGGCGTGGTGATGAGGGCCTGGACATCCCCCTCGAGGTAGATGCCCGAGACGTCCGCCGCCGACCAGCTGGTCGTGCTGGCGTCGGCCGCGGGATCGAGGAAGACGACGCCCCGCTCGGCGGAGATCTGGATCGCGGTCTCGCTGAGGCTCCCGGGCTTGCGCTCCAGGTAGCTCACGGTGAGGCCGCCGGACACCGTGAGCGCGGTGCGGTCGCCCTCGGGGATGACCTTGATGTCACCCGCTGCGAGGCTGATGACGCCGTCGCGGCTGAAGATCGGCTGGTCGCTCCGAGCGGGCTCGAGCCGGCGTTCGAGGGCCGCGATTTCCTGCCGCTCGCGGGCGAGGGCTTCCTGATCGGATTCGGACGTCGGGGTGAGGGGCGGGACCGATTGGCCGCGGCGGAGGAGTTCCTCCGGGCTGGTCCCCATGGCGATCTCGGGGGCGACGAGGCGGCGCAGGCGCACGGCGAGAGACGCCTCGGCATGGGCCAGGAAGCGGTCATTCGAGCGGCCCTGCAGAAGCTTGTCGGCGGCGAGCTGGAGACCGTCTGGGGCGATGATGAGCCCCTGGACGGGGAGGCGGTCGCCGGCGATCGAGATGGCCGCGGCCTCGGTGGGATTGGCGGCCCGGTCGAGCAGGGCGAACACCTGCCACATCTCCCGGCCGTCGCGTTCCACGCGCTCCAGCCAGACGGCGGCCTTGCCGGCAGTGAACTGGTACAGGCCGAGCGAAAGTTCAACATCGCCGTCGAGGAGGATGCGCTGGACCGGTTGTGGGCTGGTCCGCTCGGATTCGGTCCAGACGTAGACCCGGCGGGCGCGAAGGCGGATCTCGCCCTGGACAGGGGTGACCGGCAGAGAGAGGCCGGCGAAGGTGCGGCCGGTGATATCCAGAGGATCGACCGTGGGTTGCGCCGCGGCCTCGGGTCGCGTATTGGCGTCCGGGTTCGGCTGTGCGTAGCCAGCTACGGAGGCCAGGAGCAGCGTCGCGGCAAAGGCAACCCGGGATTTTTTCGTCGATCGTGGGGGCATAACCAAGCGGGGCGGATGCTACGGGTTCCCGGCGGAGTTCACAAGGGGCGGCGGGGATTGTGGAGAGCCGCGGAAAGGGCGATGCGCGCCCGTATCATCCGCCCATGTCAGAGGCGGGCGCGATGAATGTCGTTCTGATCGGGGGCGGTGGGCGCGAGCACGCGCTCGGGATGAAGCTGCGGGAGTCGCCCCGGCTCAGGGAGCTGTTCATCGCGAACCCGGAGAATCCGGGCCTCGCGGCGATCGGCAGGCCGGTGACGGTGCCGGTGAGCACGCGGGAGGCGTACCGCCTGGTGCAGTTTTGCGCCAAGAACGACATCGGGCTGGTGGTGATCGGGCCCGAAGATCCGCTCGCGGAGGGGTTTGCCGACAAGCTCCGCGCGGAGGGCCTCCGCGTCTTCGGTCCCAACGCCGACGGGGCGAGGCTGGAGGCGGACAAGGCCTGGTCGAAGCAGCTCATGCGGTCGGCGTCTATCCCGACGGCCGAGGGGCGGATCTTCAGCGACCCGGAGGCGGCGCAGGCGTGGCTGAAGAGCCGCGAGCACGCTCCGGTGGTGAAAGCGGCGGGGCTGGCCAAGGGGAAGGGGGTCGTGGTGCCCGCGACCGTGGCCGAGGCCGCCGAGGCCATCGACCGGATTATGGTGAAGCGGGTGTTCGGCGATGCCGGGCGGACCGTGCTTCTGGAGGAGCGGCTTAACGGGACCGAGGTGTCCGTTCTGGCCTTGGTGGATGGTCAGAGCATCTACGTCCTGGAGACGTGCCAGGACCACAAGCGGCTGCTGGATGACGACAAGGGCCCGAACACCGGTGGGATGGGCGCCTATTGCCCGGCGCGGAATGTGGATGAGGAGCTGATGGACCGGGTTCAGCGGCAGGTGCTGGTGCCCACGCTGGATGCGCTTCGGCGGGAGGGGATCGATTTTCGGGGCGTGCTCTACGCCGGGTTGATGCTGACACCGGCGGGTCCGAAGGTCTTGGAGTACAACGTCCGCTTTGGGGATCCGGAGTGCCAGGCGCTGATGCCGCGACTGGAATCGGACCTCCTGGACGTGATGCTCGCGGTCTGCGACCAGCGGCTGAGCGAGGTGGAACTCCGGTGGAAGCCGGGCGCCTCCTGCTGCGTGGTGCTGGCGGCGGAGGGGTACCCGGACAAGCCGCGGAGCGGCGATGTGATCACGGGGATCGAGGATGCGCAGAAACTGCCGGATGTCCACGTGTACCACGCGGGCACGAAGCGCAACGCGGACGGGGAGATCGTCACCGCGGGCGGACGTGTGCTGACGGTGGCGGCGACGGGTGCGGACCTGGAGGATGCCAGGCAGAAGGCCTACGCGGCGTGCGATCGGATCAACTTTCGTGGGAAGCACCTGCGTCGCGATATTGGAGCCGCCCCGGGTGGCGGGGGGGATGCGCCGGGGGCGGGGAGCGGGCGGCGGTAGACTCCTTTATTGTCACGGCCCTGTAACGTGGCGGCCGCGGCGGGAACCGCGGGCCATGGTGGGTGGTCTAAATCGCGGGCACGTGTGATTTCGCATCCCCCGCGGCCTCTGGCCGCGCATGAAGGAGCTACCCGTGGAGCATCGATCGATCGTTCGTCGCCGCGTGAGCGGTCTGGTGGTAGTGCTGAGCGGGCTGGGACTGCCGGCGTCGGTTGCGACGGTGGCGGGGCTGGCGGTGGCTTCGCCCGCGGTGGCGCAGGAGGCCGGAGAATCGGCAGCGCTGCCGATCCGTGGCATCACAC
>JAEYVB010000262.1 GCA_023429345.1 Planctomycetota bacterium | reverse complement strand
GGGTGGGGGCATGGGGGATGGTAGTTTGGGTCCGGGCCGGGGGTGCCACCGGGGTCGTCGGCGGCTGTATACTGGTCGATCTTCATGCCCGCGGCCGGAAGAGGGGGGATATTCCGGGGTTGTTGGCGGGCGCTCTCGGAACCCGGGACGGCACCCGGCGAACAGATTCAGGTAGTGGCGCAAAGGGCGGCCGAACCGCCGGCGCTGCGGCTTACGCCCACGGGGCACGCGGAGAAACGACCGATGCACGCCACCAATCGCCGGGCCTTTACGCTGATCGAACTGATGGTCGTCATGATCATCATCGCGATCATCATCGCCATTGTGCTGCCGGCGGTCGGCGGGGTCCGGAACACCGCCCGCAAGCAGGGGACCGCGGCCCTGCTGAACAACGTCTCCCAGGCTTCGCAGCAGTTCTACAACGACGAGCGGCGGCTGCCGGGCGTGTTTTCCGCGAAGTCGATGGGCGGGACCCAGAACAACCAGGCCGGCATGTCGGAGATGGAGAACATCCTGCTCGATCTGATGGGGGCGGACATCGTCGCGGCGAATCAGCCCGACCCCTCGGGCGGGGCGACGTGGCTGGCCGTCGGGCCGCATAGCAGCCCCTCGGACCCGCAGAACGTGAAGGTCAACTACGACCTGCTCGGTTCGGAGGCCGCGGGGAAGAAAAGCTATTTCCTGCCCGATCCAAAGCTGTTCATCGCTCAGACGAGCCCGCTTCAGCAGAGTTCTTCGGTGAACACGCTGTTCAACGCTCAGGCGTCCGATACCGCGAACCAGCTCAAGGACCTCGTGGACTACTGGGGCCAGCCGATCCTCGCCTGGCGGCAGGATGAGACGGCGATCGGGCCGGTTACCAACATCAACCAGTTCGCCGCCGAAACCTCGGCGCAGCCGGCGCGGTTCTACTGGAACTCCAACGCGGCCTTCCTGAAATCGACGGCCCTCGGCCGCCGCGCCCGGAACCAGACGGACGCCAACGACGGCAGCCTGCTGAACCAGGCAAACGCGGCGGACAAGGCGCGGTCGCTCGCGGCCCTCCTGGGGCACCCGAGCTTCCCGGCGTGGCCGAGCGGCCCGACGGGGGCCCCGATCCCCGCCTCGGCCCGCGGCAAGCTGGTCCTGCACTCGGCGGGCGCCGACGCGGTGTACCTGGGCCGGAAGGATGCCGGGGCCAAGCAGTTCACGGGCGGCGTGATGAACTACGCCCTCAACCACATGCCCGACCCGTCGCAGCCCATGGGGGCCTCGAACCAGTACACGACCGACGACGGCCGCAAGGACACGATCGACCTGCTCGCCCGCTTCGACGATATCACCGAGGCCACCGGCAACTGAGACCGGGGCGGCCGCGGTTGCCGGCCGGGGGCGGGGCGTCGAGGGCGGCCCGGGCGAACCCGAGGGGTCTTCTCCCGGTAGAGTGACTGCGTGAACCGCGAGCCCCAAAGCCAGAAGCTCAGCCCCCTGGAGGCCACCGAGCGGCACCGGCAGGTGGTGCTGATGTCGGTGCGGTTCGGCTTTCTCGTGCTCTTCGGGTCGGTGACCCTCCTGTCCATCCTGTCGGTGACGACCAGCAGCGCGCCGGGCGATATCAGCCGCGCCATGGACTGGGGGCGGTACCTGATCCTGGCGGCGGTGCTCGGGGCCCTCGTTGTCCTGGTCGATGTCTACACGCCGCAGAAGAAGGTGGGGACGCTCTTCGCGGTCTTCACCGGCCTGCTCGCGGCGATGCTGGCGACCGTCGCCGTCGGCGCGGTCATCGACCTCCTGGCGAAGATCTACGGCTTCGAGGTCGAGCGGGGGCTGATCAGCACGGCCAAGGTCCTGACCGGGATCGGGCTGGCCTATCTCTGCATCTCGACCGTGCTCCAGACGCAGGACGACTTCCGCCTGGTGATCCCTTACGTCGAGTTCGCCAAGCAGCTCCGCGGGCCGCGCCCGATGCTCCTCGACACGAGCACCATCATCGACGCCCGGATCGCCGACCTCGCCCAGACGGGGATGCTCCCCAACCCGATCGTCATCCCGGAGTTCGTGATCGGCGAACTCCAGACACTGGCCGATTCGCAGGACAAGCTCAAGCGAGCCCGCGGCCGGCGCGGGCTCGATGTCGTCACGCGGCTGCAGCGGATGCCGGGGCTCGATGTCTCGATCGACGAGACGCCGGTGGCCGCCAAAGGCGTCGACATGATGCTGGTGGAGCTCGCCCGGCAGATGCAGGGAACGATCGTGACCGCCGATGTCGCGCTCAACCGCGTCGCCGACATCCACCGCGTTCAGATCCTTAACCTCAACGATGTCGCCAACGCGCTCAAGCCGGCGCTCATCCCCGGGCAGCAACTCAGGATCCACCTCCTCAAGCCCGGGGAGCAGTACGGTCAGGGCGTCGGGTACCTGGACGACGGCACGATGGTCGTCGCCGAGGATGGCGGGTCGCACGTCGGGGAGCAGGTCACCCTGACCGTGACCAGCTCCCTCCAGACCTCCGCCGGCCGACTCATCTTCGGACGGATGGTGGACGCTCCGGCGAAGGCCGCCGCGGCCGCCGAGCCATCGCCCGCCGCGCTGGAGCAGGCGGGCGCCGATAGCGAAGCCGCGCCCCGCAAGGTGACCGTGCCGGCCGCGGTTGAGGACAGCCCCGAGGTCGGCGCTGGTGCCGCCCGGGCCCGGGGCCCCCACCCTCCCAAGCCGCCGAACAAGCGCGTCAACCCCTTCCGCAATCCGCGCCGGTAGCCCTCCGAGCCCCGCTTACCGTCCTCTGCGAACCGGCAGCCCCGCCTCCTGCCAGGCGATGATGCCGCCCTGGAGGTTGTAAAGGTCGGCCCGCCCGGCCGCGGCCAGCCGCGAGGCCGCATCCATCGACCGCTTTCCGGACCGGCACTGGAGGATCACCGCGTCCGCCTCCGGCACGAGGTTTGGGTCGAACCGGGAGAGGGGGTTCAGGATGGCGCCGTCGATACGTTCTTCGGTGTGCTCATCGACCTCGCGGACGTCGATGATCACGGCCTTGCCGGCCGCGGCCCACTGGTTGGCGGTGCGGGCGTCGACCTGCTGGATCTGTGGCTGGGATTTCATGGGCCATTGTTGCGGGCCGCGGGAGCCAACGTGAACCCCGCCTTTCTGAGTACCTCGCGCACGGCCCGGGCGGTCGCGATCGCGCCCGGGGTGTCGGAATGGATGCAGATCGTCTCCGCCTCGATCGGCACCACGCCCCCTCCTTCGGTCGGGATGCACCGCAGGTGCGCGATAGCGAAGGCCTGGCTCGCCGCCTCGTGCGGGCTCTCGATGAGGGCTCCGGGGAGCGATCGCCCCCGCAGGGTGCCGTCGGGCTCGTAGCGCCGGTCGGCGAACGCTTCACGGATGATGCCGAGGCCGAGGGCGGCGTACGCTGGCGCAGCGAGATCAACGCTGGCGGGCGGGAGCGCCTGGGTGACCACCGCCAGCGAGCGGTCCACCCGAAGGATGGCCCGGGCGATGGACTCGGCTACCCCGGGCCGGCGCATGGCGGCGTGGTAGAGCGCCCCGTGCGGCTTCACGTGGCCGGGGCGAACCCCGTGCCGCGCCGCGATGCGCGTGAGCGCGGCGATCTGGTCGGCGATGTCGGACT
>JAEYVB010000245.1 GCA_023429345.1 Planctomycetota bacterium | reverse complement strand
CCGCCAGGCCGACCCCGCCAGCGAGTGGGTCGTCATGCTCGACGACGACTCCTACCCCGTCGACACCGGCTTCATCCGTCGCCTGATCAAAGCCCCCGCGGATGTCGCCGCCGTCTCCGCCGACATCTACCTACCCGGCCTCGCCCGCCGCGAGTCCGGCGGCCTCCCCGAGGTCTTCATCGGCTGCGGCGTGGCCATCCGCCGCTCCGTCTTCCTCGACCTCGGCGGCTACGACCCCCACTTCAACTACTACGCCGAGGAGTACGACCTCGCCGCCCGCATGATCCTCGCGGGCCGCCGCATCGCCTTCGACCCCTGGTTCCGCGTCGAGCACCACAAGGTCGCCGCCGGGCGCGACATGAACACCATCCTCGCCCGCCTCGTCCGCAACAACGGCTGGGTCATGCAGCGCTACGCCCCCGAAGACCTCCGCCGCCCCCAGATCCGCGAGCAGCGCCGCCGCTACCGCCGCATCGCCGCCCGGGAGCAGGCGATCCCCGGCTACGCCCAGGGCCTCAGCGAGCTCCGCCGGACCATCCGGTCCCAGGCGCGCTCCCCCATGCCGCGCCACCTCTTCGAACGCTTCACCGGCGTCAGCCACGCCCGGGATGCCCTCGCCGTCGCCTACCGAAACGCCCCCTTCCAGCGCGTCCACCTCGTCGACGAGGGCAAGAACGGCTGGGTCGTCCGCCGCGCCCTCAACGAGCTCGGCGCCCACGTCGTCGAGCCCGGCGCATCCGCCGATGCCGTCGTCATCGGCACCATGTCCCCCGGCCCCATGCTCGACAGCTACGAGCGCCGCACGCTCCTCTCCCCCGTCGGTTCCCGCCAGCGCATCATCGCCCCCTGGCTCGCCGTCACCAACCGCCCCGGCGTCCAGTGGGATGTCCTCACCGGCGGCCGCGGCAAGGGCGCCGCCTGAGCCCTACTCCCGATCCTCCCCCGCCCGTAGCTGCCGCCGCACCTGCTCCGCGTCGCGCCCCCGACCCGCCGCCTCCAGCGCCTCAGCGTACCGCGTGCCCACCTTGTAGAAGTTGCTCGAGCGGAAAAACCGCGGGCTGACGTTCTCCGGCCGCGACGCGCCCCGGTACACATCCTCGTACAGCTCCGCCACCATCCCCGCCTGCCCCACCCCGCGCAGCATCTCCGCCGCCTTGTCCGCCGCGGCCAGCGCGAACGGCCCGTCGTTGATGTGCTTCCGCGCCACATCCCGGTACTGCGTGTACGCCCGGTCCTTGTCCCCCGCCGCCAGCAGGCAATCGCCCCGCTGCATCAGCGCCGATCCGATCAGGTCCGGCCGCCGCGTGTGCTGCTTCGAGAGCCACTCCCACGCCGCCACCTGCGCCGCGGCCTCCCTGATCCCGCCGATCAGGCTCGATGTGACCTGGAAAGCAAAGTCCGGCTCCTTGGTCCGGCACGCCCGGTGCACCGCGTCGAACCACCGCTGCCGGTCCGCCGTGGTCATCGTCGGCCCCCACTCGAGCGCGGTCAGCCACGCCTCCGGGTTGCCCGGGGCCAGCTCCGTCGCCCGCGCGATCATCCCGAGCTGCGCCGCGTGGTCGTTGACCTTCAGCACCGCCTCCGCCCCCACCGCCGGCGCTGCCGGCGGCCAGGGCCGCTCCGAGACCGACGCCCGACGCATCCGCAGCCCCGCATCCAGGTGCGCCACCGCCGCGTGCCGGCTCTCCGCCGGCGTCTCCAGGAGCAGCGCCAGCAGCTCGAGCTGGCTCTGGCTCATGCCGCGCCCGGTCCGCGGGTCCGTCGTCCCGCCCCGCACCTCCTCGTACTCGTCGTAGTGCCCCTCCTCGCAGTTGAACCACGCGCTCCCCGCCCGCCGCTGCAGGTACCCCACCCACACGTGCGCCATGTCCGCGTGCTGCCCGGAGACCTCCGCGCTCGGCACCCCGATCGCCTTCGCCACCTGCGCCGCGAAGTACGCCTGCTCCTGGCACACCCCGCCGTACTTCCGCAGGTTCGGCAGCGAGTACGCATGCTCCGAGATCTTCTTCGGACGGTTGTACTTGAAGTGCGCCGTGTCGTACACCAGGTCGCTGTACCGCTTCCCCACCGTCCGGTCGCCCCCGTGCCGCCCGAGCGCCCACTCCATCTCCCCGATGTCCGCGCTCGAGTTCACCAAAAAAACCAGCAGCTCCGCCGGCGTCTCCCGCACCGAGAACGCCATCCGCCGCTCGTTCCGCGTGAAATAGCCGAACAGCGCCGCCGGATCCGCCGCACGCCCCTCCCCCGCCCGCAGCCGCACCGGCTCGTCGTGCACCACGCACAGCGCCGCCGCCAGCTCCTCAAACTCCCCCACGCCCTCCCCGTGCGCTGACCGCAGCGCCTCCAGCACCCCGTACACCGCCTCCGGGCTCTCCGTCGGATGCACCAGGAACGCCACCGCCCGCGCCAGCCGCGGCCGCGCCCGCAGAAACTCGAAGAGCCCCTTCCGATCCAGCCCCTTCGCCCGATCCAGCTGCGACACCAGCCTCCGCGCCGCCGCCACCTCCGTCAGCAGCCCCGCATCCGAGGGCGCGTACGCGATCGCCTGCTCAAACGCCAGCTCCAGCGCCGCCAGGGCCTTGTCGTACTTCTGGTCGTCCGCCAGCACCGTCAGCACCGACTCCACCCGCGCGCGAACCGCCGCCGCCGCGTCCGGAGCCCGCTCCTTCGCCGGCGATGGCCGCGCCTGCGCACCCGCGGGCTGCCCCGCCGCTACAACAAGCACCAAGGACGATAACAACGCAAGTGCGGTCCGCATGCGGTTCTCCGCCGACCAGTGTACCGTTCAACCCCCCGGCCGCCGAGCGTACGACGCCCCGCATCCCGCCCCGGTTCCCCGCCCCGGACACCCCGCGGCCCGCCCATAGAGTCTCCCGGCCATGCCCGCCTTCCACGCCATCATGGTCGTCCGCCAGGAGGCCGACATCATCGCCCAGACGCTCGCCCACCTCCTCACCTGGGCGGATGCCGTCTACATCTACGACACCGGCAGCACCGACGGCACCTGGGACATTGTCCAGAGCCTCGCCGCCCGCGATCCCCGCATCACCCCCCTCGGCAGCGAGCCCGTCCTCTTCAGCGACTCCATCCGCGGCTGGCTCTACAGCCGCGTCCGCCACCGCTTCCGCCGCGGCGACTGGATCGCCCGCATCGACGCCGACGAGTTCGACTACATCGCGCCCCCCACCTTCATCCGCGAACGCCTCTCGCGCCTCGAGTCCCTCATCTACAGCTGCCAGTACGACTTCCTGCTCGCCCGCAAGGAACTCAAGGCCTGGCAGGACGGCCACGAAACCACCGCCGACCGCGCCCGCGACATCCGCGACCGCCGCCGCTACTTCCGCTTCGATTCCTACGCCGAGCGCCGCCTCTTCCGCTACCGCCGCCACCTCGCCTGGCCCCTCGATCACGTCGACCCCATCGACGCCGGCCTCACCGCCCGGGAGCGCATCCCCGTCCTCCACTACCGGGGCCGCGACCCCCTCCAGGTCCAGGTCCGCTGCGCCATCCGCGAGCCCACCGCCGAGAGCGGCACATTCGTCGGCTGGCACTGGAAAATCGCCGACTGGCGCGCCTGGGTCTTCCCCCCCAGCGATCCCAAGCAGGTCTACTGGCCCCCCGGCGAGCCACTCCCCGAACACCCTGGCCGCCGCTTCGACTTCGCCCGCCGCGCCCGCATCAGGCAGCACCTCTACTA
>JAEYVB010000235.1 GCA_023429345.1 Planctomycetota bacterium | reverse complement strand
GGGTGGGGCTGCCGGGGGCGTCCAGCGAACTGCTGTCGATGTATCCCGGTGCGCGGGTGCATACGGATGGGTCGCGGATCGTGTCGTACTACGGCATACCGATGACGCCGGGGGCGGATGCCCGCGCGGCCGCGAACGCTTGGATCACGATGCACGGCGAGGCGTTCGGGTGCGGGGCGCTGGAGCTGACGGAGCAGTGGACGACGCCGACAAGGAACGGCCGGTTCACGGTGCTGAGCTACGGGCAGAGCATCACGGGGATCCCGGTGGAGCTGGGCCAGCTTCGGGTGATGGTGCTGGAGGGGCCGGTGCCGCGGGTGGTGTACGCGGGCGGGAACCTGGCGGCGCTCCCGGAGAACCTCAACGCGATGCGGATCGACGGGGCGGTGGCGACGGCGATGGCGCGGGCGCACCCGGAGGCGCGGGGGCTGACGCAGTTCGGCAAGCCGGAGCTGGTGGTGTTCCAGGGCGATGGCGACTGGGTGGCCCCGAGCGTGGCGTGGAAGATCTCGGCGACGGGGCCGGACCCGGAGGCGAGCCGGACGTTCTTCCTGAACGCCGGGACGGGGCAGGTGATCCACGTGCGCTCGGATGTGAGCCACACGGATGTGACCGGCTCGGTGATGGCGTGGCGGTCGCCGGGGACGTACCCGGATGCGGGCTACAACCCGCCGGCGCTGATGCCGATGCCGAACATCCGGGTGTCGGTGGCGGGGGGCGGGAACGCCTTCAGCAGCGACGCGGGCGTTTTCTCGATCTTCAACGCGGGCACGGTGGCGGTGACGGTGAACACGGGCGTGAACGCCTCGACGGGGGGCGGCGGGCAGTGGTCGAACGTGGTGCCGCGGGTGAGCGCGCCGGTGACGGCGAGCCTGAACGGGCTGCCGGGGGCGCCCTTTGACCTGGTGCTGAACCCGACGCCGTCGGAGCAGCTGACGGCGCAGGTGAACGCGCTGGCGAACGCGACGATCACGCACAACCATTTCAAGTCGCGGGCCCCGGGCTTCACGGGCCTGGACATGGCGATCACGACCAACACGGAGGCGCTGAACTTCTCGACGGGCCAGCCCGGGTACTGCAACGCGTTCTACAGCAGCAGCGGCGGGCACAGCATCAACTTCTACAACTCGGGCGGGGGCTGCCCGAACACGGCGTACAGCTCGGTGGTGGCGCACGAGTACGGGCACTTCATCGTGAACCGGCTCGGGCTGTCGCAGGGCGCCTTTGGCGAGGGGTACGGCGACGCGATCGGCATCATGATCTTTGACGATCCGATGGTCGGGCGGGGCTGGGGCGGGACGCAGGGCTCGGTGCTGCGCAACCCGCTGGGGGCGAACATCCAGTACCCCTGCTCGGGGAGCTGCGGCGGCGCGATCCACTGCTGCGGGCAGCAGTTGGGGGCGCTGTGGGCGCGGACGAGGACGAACCTGGGCACCGCCCTGGGGAGCCAGGCCGGTCTGGACGAGGCGCGCGACCTGCACGTGGCGTGGTCGCTGATCACGGCGGGCGGGCCGAGCGGGTCGAACGCGATCGGACCCAACACGGCGATCGAGGTGCTGACGGTCGACGATATCGACGGGAACATCTCGAACGGCACGCCGCACTACGGGCAGATCTGCGCGGCGTTCGCGTCGGGCGGGGTCTCGTGCCCGGCGCTGATCCCGGTGTCGTTCACCTACCCGGCGGGGCGGCCGGCCTCGCTGACGCCCGGGCAGCCGACGGAGATCCAGGTGCATGTCGTGGGCAACAGCGTCACGCCGCAGCCGGGGACGGGGACGGTGACCTACCGCCTGGGCTCGGGGTCGTTCGCGACCGCGGCGATGACGCAGACGGCGCCGAACGAGTACACGGCGACGATTCCCGCGGCCGCGTGCGCCGAGACGGTCGAGTACTACTTCAGCGTGGAGTCGACGACGGCGTCGACGCATTCGGACCCGGTGGACGCCCCGGGGAGCTACTTCTCGGCGGGGGCGACGCAGGGCGTCTCGACGGTGGTGATCGCCGCGGAGAACTTCCAGACGAGCCCGGCGGGGTGGGCGGTGACCAACACGTCGGTGAGCACGGGGGCGTGGGAGCGGGCCGACCCGCACACGCCGGCCTCCAACGGCTGCCCGTCGGCGGATGCGGACGGCTCGGGGTTCTGCTGGGTGACGGACAACCGCGCGGGCAACAACCCGAACTACGACCTTGACGGCGGGCCGACGGTGCTGACCACCGGGACGTACGACCTCGCCGGGTATTCGCTGGTGGATGTGTCGTTCGCGCGCTGGCTCAGCAGCGTCAACGGCGCGACGGACAGCATGCTCTTCCAGTACTCGGCCAACAACGGCGCGAGCTGGACCACGCTGGAGACGGCGCCGCACTCCGGCTCGGTGTGGGTGGCGCGGACGTTCCCGATCGCCAACCCGTCGGCGCAGTCGCGCTTCCGCTGGATCGTGAGCGACAACCCGAGCGACTCGGTGACGGAGGCGGGCCTGGACGCCTTCGAGATCGAGGGGTACGTGTGCCAGGCGGCGTGCTACGCCAACTGCGACGGCAGCACGTCGGCGCCTATCCTGAACGTCGCGGACTTCACCTGCTTCCTGCAGCGGTTCGCGGCGGGGGAGAGCTACGCCAACTGCGACGGCAGCACGGCGGCGCCGGTCCTGAACGTCGCGGACTTCACCTGCTTCCTGCAGACGTTCGCCGCCGGCTGCCCCTGAGGCCGCGGCGAGAATGAACCACCGCCCGCACGGGGCGTGGGAGAGCGAGACCGGGCTCCGAGAGGGGCCTGGTCTTGTTTTTGTGCCGGGCTTTCTGGGGGGCGGCGGTGGCGCAACGGAAAGGCCGCCGGGGACTCGGGCGAGTTCCCGGCGGCCGCGGAAGTTGACGCGGGGTTGATTCAGCGTCCGGCGACGAGGCCGCGGTCGTCGTTGTCCGGGGCGGGCGTCTCGGGCCCGACCTCGATGACGCTGGGGCCGACCTCGACGGTGGAGGGCGTGCGGCGGAGCGGCCGCTGCGAGGACTTGGAGTCGAGGAGGTACTTGGCGGCGTTCTCGTAGTTCTTGATTTCGGAGCTCTGGGTGAAGGTCTGGAGCTTGGCCTCCTGCTTGGCGCGGATGTCGGCGAGGCGGCCGGTGATCTGGTCGAGGCTGGCGGCGCGGTAGCGGCTGTGGTTGTCGATGGTGTCCTGCCGCTTGTCCATGATCTTGATCATGCGGTCGTTTCTGGCGATGGCGTCGACCTGTCGGTCGAGGCCGAAGAGCTGGGTCTGGAAGTCGGACTGCTCCTGGCGGAGCTGCGTGAGCAGGTCGACGAGGCGTCCGTGCTGCTGCTCGAGGTAGCCGAGGTCGCGCTCGATGTCGCCGGCCTTGGCCTCGAAGGCGTCGCGGACCTGGGTCACGCGGTTGGCCTTGGTCATGGCCTGCTCCATGCTGACGGGGTGCTCATCGCCGAAGCGGACGCGGACGATGTGGGTGACGTTCTGGGCGCGGGCCTCCTCGGCCTTGCTCAGGACGGCCTGCATCTGGGCCAGGTCCTCGTCGGCCATCTTGGCGGCGAGGCGGCTGGACTCCATCTCGCGGCGGAGGATGGTCATCTGCTGCTCGAGCTCCGCAAGGTCGCCCTGGACCTCGCCGATGCGGTAGGGGTACTGGGCCTCGAGCGTGCGGAGCTGCGAGCGCAGCGCCACGGGGTCGGAGATCTTGCTGTCGATCGCGCCGTTGACGCTCCCGCGGGCCTGGCGGACCACGGCCGAGGCCCGGTCGGGCTCGATGACCAGGATGGCGGCGCCCCCGACCAGGGCGGTGATGACTCCGGCCCGCACGACGGTCTTGGTGATACCCATTGCTTCTACTCCTTCGAGAAACCCGGGCGAGGGTCGCCGCGGGGGCTTGGTGCTTCCGGAGGAGCTAGTTGGGAGAATCTTGCGGCGGATTTCGCGCGCCGGGGCGGCCCGGGTTCTCCCGCCATTCCGGCAGGTGGGGACCCGCCGCGGCGGCGACTTCTCGGGCCTGGGGAAAGGGTCGGCGTGGTGGGGCCGAGCCGGTGCTGCGGGGCGGGGGATGGGCGGATCGGGCGGAAGC
>JAEYVB010000216.1 GCA_023429345.1 Planctomycetota bacterium | reverse complement strand
GGGTGGGTCTTCTCGGCGGGTTCGGGCGGGGCGCACCACCGCGCGGAGTCTGTTGGACTCTCGGGCGGCGGCGCAGGGGCCGTCTGGACGATCGGCGCGGCAGCGCAGCGGAGGATGGTGTTGGCGGCCTTGCGGGCGGTCTCGGGGCGGGGGAGCTGCCCCTGCATCTCATCCCCGGCGGCGAGGTGGTGAAGTGTGCGGACGGCGAGGGGCACGCTCTCGGCGGCCATGAAGCGGGCGCGGGAGGCGTTGATGCGGTGGACGCGGTTCAGGGCATCCTGGATGTCGGGACGGAGCATCCAGGTCTCGAGCTGCTCGAGCGTGATGCGGAAGTGCTCGACGAAGAAGCGGAGGTCGTAGTGCGGATCGGTGAACGCGTTGAGCAGTTCGTGGTCGGTCGGCATCGGCGCCATGTCGTGTCCCCCCTTGTGTCTCGCGGGCGGCGGCCGCGATGGGGGATTGTGGACGGCTGGACGCGCGAGGCAAGCGGGAAAGTGGTGTGGCCACGAGAGTGGTCACTTCTGGTGGTCGGGTGGAGGAGGCATCGGGCGGCGAGGCATCGAGGCATCGAGGCATCGAGGCATCAAGGCATCAAGGCATCGAGGCATCAAGGCATCAAGGCGGCGAGGCAGCGATGCCAGCGATGCCAGCGACGGATGCCCCGGGCGGAAGCCCGGAGCCACGGTCGGAGTCAATCGTGCCTGAGGGCGACGATGGGGTCCTGCTCGGCGGCCTTGCGGGCGGGGTAGATGCCGAAGATGAGGCCGGTGGCCGCGGCGACGCCGAAGGCGAGGAGGACGGACCAGAGGGTGATCTGGGTGGGGAGGGAGACGTTGGCGGGGAACTTGGCGCCGAAGAGGGCGGCGATCCGGGGGAGGACCTCGACGCCGAAAGTGATGCCGTAGCTGAGGCCGACGCCGAGGGCGATGCCGATGAGGCCGCCGGCGCCCGAGAGGACGCCGGTCTCGACGAGGAACTGCCAGACGATGTGCTTGCGGGTGGCGCCCAGGGCGCGTCGGATGCCGATCTCGCGGGTGCGTTCGACGACGCTGGCGAGCATGATGTTCATGATGCCGATGCCGCCGACGAGGAGTGAGATGCCGGCGACGAAGGCGAGGACGAGCTGCCAGGTGAGGGCCTGCTTGCGGGCGTTCTCGAGGAGTTCGTAGGGGACGATGGTGGAGACGTCGGTCAGCTCGGGGTGGCGGACCTGGAGGATGCGGTCGAGCCGCGCGGCGGTGGGGAGGACCACCTCGCGCGTGGGGCAGGCCATGTAGATCTCGGAGACCTGGACCTCGTACATCTGGCGGGAGCCGCTGCCGCTGCGGAACACGGTGTCGCCGAACATGGCGCGGGCGGTGGCCATGGGGACGTGGAGGTCCTTGTTGAGGTCGCGGCCGATGAGAGCGCCACCGGCGCCGCCGGAGAGGCCGACGGGGGCGAGCACGCCCACGACGGTGAAGGCCTTGTCGTCGATGTTGAAGGTCTGGCCGAGGGGGTCGTCCCAGGGGAAAAGCTGCTTGACGACCTCCGAGCCGATGACGGCGACGGCGGACTGCTGCTCCATGTCGGCGCGGGTGAGGTAGCGGCCGCGGGCGATGCGGAGCTTGGCGACATCCTGGAGTTCGGGGGTGGTGCCGTAGGCCTGGGACTGGATCTTGCGGTCGCCGCGCCAGGTCTGGTTGCCGATCTCCTTGACAGGGACGATGGCGTCGGACTCGGGGAAGTTGGACTCGATGACGGCGAGGTCGTCGCGGGTGAGGCCGTAGCGCATCATGAAGCCGCGCTGCTGGCCGCCCTGCTGCTGGGCGTTCTCGGCGGGGCGCTGGGAGCGGATGATGATGTTCTTGGCGCCGAGGCGTTCGATCTGGTTGAGGGCTTCCTGCTTGGAGCCCTCGCCGACACTGACCATGGTGATGACGGCGGCGACGCCGAGGATGATGCCCAGGGCGGTGAGGAAGGAGCGGAGCTTGTGCAGGCGGAGGTTGGTGAGGCCGAGGCGGATGGTTTCGAGGAGGAAGGTCATGGGGGATTCGCGGATCGTGGATTGGTGTTGCTGATTCGCGGGGCGGGGTCACGATGCCGGGCGCGGGATCCCTTAGAATGCCGGCGAGTCATCGTAGTGGAGGTCCGGGCCCGGCATGTCCGCCATCGAGGTCAAGACCGAGGAAGAAATCACCCGGGGGTGGCGGTACGGGGTGAGGGTGGTGCGGGAGGATGGGCGGGCGAGCGAGCACACGGTGACGCTGGCGTGGGTGGACCACGAGCACTGGTCCGGCGGCATGGCGGCGCCTTCCCGTGTGGTCGAGGGGCTGATGCGGTTCCTCGTGGAGCGGGAGGGGGACGAGGACGGGCGCGAGATCCCGGAGAAGTTCGACGCCTCGACGGTGCGGCGGTGGTACCCGGGGGTGGATGAGGGGCTCGTGATCTAGCGCAGGGGGAGGGGGGGCGGGAGAAAGGGCGGGCCATGGAGCAGAGGCGGGTATCGAGCGGAGCGCCGTGGGAGGCGATTGTCGGGTACTGCCGCGCGGTGCGGGTGGGCAACCTCATCTACGTGGCGGGGACGACGGCGGTGGATGGCGAGGGCCGCGCGCTGGCGGCGGGCGATGCGGGGGAGCAGACGCGCATCATCCTGCGGAAGATCGAGTCGGCGCTGGCCGATCTTGGCGCATCGCTGGGCGATATCGTGCGGACGCGGATGTACGTGACCGACATCTCACGCTGGGAAGAGATTGGCCGGGCGCACGGGGAGTTCTTCGCTGAAACGCGCCCGGCGGCGACCATGGTCGAGGTGTCGCGGCTGATCGACCCGGCGATGCTGGTGGAGATCGAGGCGGAGGCGATAGTCGGCTGACCGCTTCAGAGCTGCACGGCGTAGCGCTTGAGGCTGCTGCGGAAGGGGCGGGGGTTGAAGTTGAGCATGGCGCGGGCCTTGTCGCTGCTGGCGAGGGAGTCCATCGCGCCCATGATCGCCATCCCCTCGTCGAAGGGGAGGAGCTTGCCGAGGCCCACGGCCTTGGCGATTCTGGCCTGGATGGCCGCGGCCTCGAAGGGGATGCCCAGGGGGCTGAGGCCGCCGGCGGAACTGGGGACAGCGGCCTGGATCTCGCGGAGCATCTCGGGCCAGGTGAGCTCTTCGGGGCCGGCGAGGTTGATGATCTCGCCGATGGTCTCGGGGCGCTCGAGGCACTCGGCCGCGGCGCGGGCGACATCCTCGACGGCGACCGGAGCGACGCGCGCGGGCTCGCGCTTGACGGCGGCGAGGGGGACATCATCGACGTGGACGGGGCGGGAGAAGTAGGGGAGGAAGAACCAGGGCTGCTCGGTGCCGGTGACCCATCCCTTGGCGGTTTTGAGGAACTCGCTGCCGGCGCCGTGGATGAGGCTGGGGCGGAGGATGGTCCATCCGAGGCCGCTGCGGCGGACCATGACCTCGGCGGCCCACTTCGTGCGCTGGTACTCGGTGCGGGCATCGTCGGAGACGCCCAGGGCGGAGACCTGGATGAAACGGTGAGCGCCGGCGTCGCGGGCGGCCTCGAGGAGGTTGTGCGTGGCCTCGACGTGCTGCCGCTTGAAGGTGCCGCCGCGGCCCTCGCGCAGGATGCCGATGCAGTTGATGCAGGCCCAGGCGGTCTGCGTGAAGCGGCGGAGGTCGTCGGGGTTGCCGGCATCGCCCTGCACGAGGGCGAGGCGCTCGTCCCGGGGGAGGGCCGCGCGGGCCCGGGCGACGTCCCGGACCAGGGCGCGGACGTGATGGCCGCGGCTGAGGAGCTCGGCGACGATGTGGCGGCCGACGAAACCGGTAGCGCCGGCGACGGCGATGGGGCGCTGGCTGGGTTCGGAGTTCATGGCGGTCCCTCGGTTCGGTTCGGATGGGGGCGGAAGTGTAGGGGCGGGGCGGGAAAGCGGCGTG
>JAEYVB010000187.1 GCA_023429345.1 Planctomycetota bacterium | reverse complement strand
GTAATGCGCACCAGGATTTCCAAGCCGGTCCGCGATGCGGTCCTGCTGGCGCCGGCGGTGGGGAGCGTTCGCTGGACGCAGTGGGAGCTGACGAGCAAGACGCAGATCGAGGAGCTCGCGGTGCTGCTGCGGGCGGCGTACGAGGCCCACTGCCCCGAGGCCGCCCACGCCGGATAAACGGCCGCGGGAGGCCCCGCCGGCAGCGGCGCTAATTGTGTCCGATTTAGGCCCAGTGTGCAGGCGGTTGCGCTTTTGTGCCGATCCCCTGATGGTGCGCCGAGCGGACGATACGCTGCGCTCACGGCGGAGCCGGACGGGCGTGCCCAGACACGGAGGGGCCATGAGTTTGCGGACGGTACGGAACATTGCGGCGGGTGTCGCGTTCGCCCTGGGGGCCCTGCCGGGGCTCGCGCAAGAGCTGAACGGGCGGATCCAGAACCTGATCGCCGGGGCCAAGATCGGCCAGGCCGACGTCGGCGTCAGCATCATTGATCTGGAGACCGGCCGGACGCTCGCCGACATCCGCGCCGATGAGCCCTTCATCCCTGCGTCGAACCAGAAGCTCCTGACCACCGGGACGGCCCTGGTGGTGCTGGGCCCGGACTTTGTCTTCAAGACCGAGATCGTGCTCGCGGGCGACAAGCTGGTGATCCGCGGCGGGGGAGACCCGGCGTTCGCGGACCCGACCATCCTGTCGCGCATGGTCCCCAAGATGACGGTGGACGGGATGGTGGCAACGCTGGCGACCGCCGTGGCGCGGGCGGGGGTTACCTCGGTCAGCGAGGTGATCGCCGACGACCGGATCTTCGAGCGGACGCTGATCCATCCGACGTGGCCCGAGGACCAGCTCGACCGTTGGTACTGCGCGCCGGTGAGCGGGCTGAACTTCCACACGAATGTTGTCAGCATCTTCGCCAACCCGGTCCGGGAGATCGGGAGGCCGCCGGCGGTCGAGACCGAGCCCTCCGCGCCATGGCTGTACATCGAGAACCGGGCCCGGACGGTGGGGGAGGGGGGCAAACACGCGGCCTGGGTCTCGCGGGATGCGGCCGCCGAGCGGTTCACGCTGATGGGGGATGTGCGGTTCTCGGGGCGGACTATCGAGGTGACGGTCTTTGATCCGGCGCTGTTCTTTGCACAGCTTTTGGCGGCGGAGCTGCCGCGCGCGGGGGTGGCGGTGGGCCCGGTCGCCGCCGCCGCGGGGACCAAGTACCCGCTCTCGAGCATGGAGGCGGCGGTCAAGCGGGCGCGGCTGGCGGGCGTGGAAGAAAGGCTGGAGGGGCGGACGCTGGCGGTGGTTTCGACGCACATGCGGGATGTAATCCAGCGGAGCAACGCCGACTCGCAGAACCTTTACGCCGAGTCGATCCTCAAGCGGGTCGGGCACGAGGTGACGGGGGAGGCGGGGTCGTGGGAGAACGGGGCCTCGATCGTGCGGATGACGCTCTCGCAGGATTCGGAACTGGGGCCGGCGTACGCCGCGAGCACGGTGGTCGCGGACGGGTCGGGGATGAGCCGCGAGGACAAGGTGGCGCCGCGGACGCTGGCGAAGTGGCTGGGAAGGCTGCAGAAGGACCCGGCGTTCGGGGACTTCTTTGTCGAGTCGCTGGCGGCGCCGGGCGATGGCACGCTGCGGCGGCGCTTCAAGGAGGCGGACCTCCAGGGCAAGCTGAAGGCCAAGAGCGGGACCATCTCGGGCGTGCGGTGCCTCTCCGGTTACGTGACCGACCCGGTGACCGACCGGCGGGTGGCGTTCAGCGTCATGATCAACAACATCAAGGGCGAGGTGCAGGCCTCGCTGATGCTGCACGAGGATGTGGTGATCGCCATTGACCGCTGGCTGGTGGCGCAGCGGCCGGGCCGCACGACGGCGACCGCGCCGAGCCAGACCGTGACGAAGCGTCGCCGCTGACGTACGGCAATGGGCCGGCCGGGGTTATCGCGTCCGGGGGCATCGGACCAGCGTGGGCGTGCGCTCCGCCCGCCCAACTACCATTGGGGGTGCCGATCCAGCCTTCCGCCGGGGTGCCCTGACTGTCCTCGCAACCGATGCCAATCCGCGACGGGCTGACCAGGACGCCGATCAAGGACCTGGGGCTGAGGATCGAGGGGACGCCCCTCGAGCCGGTGCTGAGGGAGTTCGAGGGGGAGCTGGCGGCGGCGGGGATCGTGCTGCGGCCGCGCTGGTACCTGAGCACGGAGTGGGGCGTGCCGTTCGGGACGATCGCGATCGCGATCCCTTTCTACCTGGCGCGGCCGGACCTGCGCGACCTGCACGCGGAGCGCGTGGGGCACATCGAGGGGATCGGCAAGGCGGACATCCTGCGCTACCTGCGGCACGAGATGGGGCACGTGGTCAACTACGCGTACAAGCTGTACGAGCGGGAGGAGTGGGTGCGGCTGTTCGGGTCGATCACGCAGCCGTACCTGGAGGAGTACCGGCCGTCGCCGTTCTCGCGGCGGTACGTGCGGCACCTGCCGGGGTGGTACGCGCAGAAGCACCCGGACGAGGATTGGTCGGAGACGTTCGCGGTGTGGCTGACGCCGGGGCGTGACTGGCGTGGGGAGTACAGGCAGTGGCCGACGGTGCTGGCGAAGCTCGAGTACTGCGAGGCCGTGGTACGTGAGGTGGGGCCGCGGCCGCCGGCGGACCCCGCGACGGAGCTCGACGAGGATGTGCGCGAGCTGGCGTACTCACTCGACGAGTTCTACAGGGCGACGGGCGCTGACGGGCACGAGCTGCCGCCGGGGCTGGAGGGGGCGATCCGGTCGATCTTCGACGACCTCGGGCCGGTGCGGGGCGCGGGGGAGAGGGGCGGCGAAGGGGTGCTGCCGGCGAGCGCGCTGATCCTGCGGCTGGAGCGGGAGCTGATGTCGGATGTGTTCCGCTGGACGGGGCACTTCCCGGAGAAGACGCGGGTGCTGGTGCGGCACCTGGCGAAGCTCGCGGACCAGTTGGGGCAGGGGTACCCGGCGGCGCGGGAACGGGAGGCGGTGATCGGGATCACGACGCTGGTGACGGCGCTGGCGATGAACCACGTGCACAGCGGGGACTACCTGCCGTGAGGCGGGTCGTGATCAGGTGGCCGCGGACCGGGTCCGCTTGCGGCGCGGGGCCTGGAGGAGCCGGGCCCAGCGGGCGGCGGCCTCGTCGACGATGCGCTGTATGAGGT
>JAEYVB010000110.1 GCA_023429345.1 Planctomycetota bacterium | reverse complement strand
GAGCGGCGCGATGATGGGAGCGAGGCTCGGTTTGGCGTGTGCGGTGGGGTTGTGCGTGGCCGCGGCGGGGGCGCAGGAGGGGGGGGCGGGTGCGGCGGGCGCGGGGGGCGGGAACCCGGTGCTGCCGGGGTGGTACGCGGACCCGGAGGTGGCGATCTTCGGGGGTCGGTACTGGATCTATCCGACGACCTCGGCACCGTACGGGGAGCAGCTCTTTGTGGATGCCTTCAGCTCGCCGGACCTGGTGACCTGGACGAAGCATCCGCGGGTGCTGGAGGGGAAGGAGGTGTCGTGGGCGGAGCGGGCGCTGTGGGCGCCGGCGGCGATCGAGAAGGATGGGAAGTACTTCCTGTTTTTCTCGGCCAACGACATCCAGAAGGATTCGGAGGTGGGCGGGATCGGCGTGGCGGTCGGGGATTCGCCGGCGGGGCCGTTCCGGGACTACCTGGGGCGGCCGCTGGTGGACCGGTTTCATAACGGGGCGCAGCCGATCGATCAGTTCGTGTTCCGCGACAAGGACGGCACGCACTACCTGATCTACGGCGGGTGGGGGCGCTGCAACATCGCGAAGCTGCGGGGGGATTTCCGCGGGTTCGAGGCGTTCGAGGATGGGGCGGTGTTCCGGGAGATCACGCCGGAGCAGTACGTGGAGGGGCCCTTCATGATGGAGAGGGGCGGGAAGTACTACTTCATGTGGTCGGAGGGCGGGTGGACGGGGCCGGACTACTCGGTGGCGTACGCGATCGGGGATTCGCCGCTGGGTCCGTTCGAGCGGGTGGGGAAGATCCTGGAGCAGGACCCGGCGGTGGCGACGGGGGCGGGGCACCACAGCGTGGCGCGCATCGGGGAGAGCGAGGAGTACGTGATCGTGTACCACCGCCGGCCGCTGGGGGAGACGGACCGGAACCATCGCGTGGTGTGCATCGATCGGATGCGGTTTGATGCGGAGGGGAGGATTGAGCCGGTGAAGATGACGTTTGAGGGGGTTGGGAAGGCAGGCGGGGAGCGGCGGTGAAACGCGATCGGAACGCGGGCAGGATGACGGTGCCGCGGTAGAGGCGGCTTGAAACATGGGGAGGGGCGTGGTCCAATGGCGTCCATGGAACCGCTGCGGACGTACGAGTATCTCTGCCTCGCCCGCGGGAAGGTGCTGGACGCGACGCGGGCGCTGGACGCCGCGGGGTACGCCCGGACGTTTCCCATCGGGCTCGGTTCGCTGGCGCGGACGCTGACACACATCCTGATGTGTGAGTGGTATTACGTCGAGCGGATGCAGCGCCGCGAGGTGCCGCCGTACGAACGGTGGCAGTTCCGGGATGAGGAGCCGCCGGGGTTGGCGGAGCTGGAGGAGGAATGGGGGCGGCAGGCGGAGCGGACGCGTGCCGCGATCCGCGGCGTGCGGGACTGGGGAGAGCGGATCGAGTACCGGGGCGATGACGATGCGACGCGGCCGATGGTGTACGCCCCTTCGGCCGGCGACATCTTTACGCAGTTGGTGCTGCACGAGGTGCATCACCGGGCGCAGGCGATGAACATGCTGCGGCACCTGGGGGTGACCCTGGGGGACCTGGACTACAACGCGTTGATGTACGAGCGGCGGCCGGGCTGACTGGGGAGCGGTGTCAGGGGCCGTCGGGGATCTCGGGCTCGACGAGGTGGGCGAGCTGGGCGAGGGATTCCTGCCAGCCGAGGTAGCACATCTCGGCGGGGATGGCCTCGGGGATTCCGGCCTGCTCGATATGGAGCTCGGTGCCGCCGAGGACCTTGCGGAAGGTGGCGGTGATGCGCATCTCGCCGGGGAGGTTGGGGTCGTCGAAGCGGTCGGTGTAGACGAGTCGCTCGCCGGGGACCATCTCGACGTAGCGGCCGGCGAAGGAATGGGAGCTGCCCGTGCCGAAGTTGGTGAAGGACATCCGGTAGCCGCCGCCGATGCGCACATCGCTCTCGTGGACCTTGCCGATGAAGCCGTAGGGCGGGAGCCAGCGGGCCTTGGCGTCGGGGTCGGTGAAGGCGCGGAAGACGCGGTCGGGCGGGGCCTTGAGGACGCGGTGCAGGCGGATGGTGTTGCCGGGCATCGGGAAGCTCTCGGGTTACTTCGCGGGGCGGGGGACGTGCTGGTCGATGAGGATGGGGTTGCCGTCGGGATCGGTGAGCATCAGGTAGGCGGGGCCGGTGGACGACTCATCGGCGGCGGGGCTGGGCTCGAGGCCGCGGGCCTTGAGTGTCCGCTGGATCTCGCGCACATCCTCGAAGTCCGGGAGGGTGGCCTTGGTGCGGTCCCAGCCGGGGTTGAAGGTGAGCATGTTGCGGTCGAACATGCCCTGGAAGAGGCCGATGGTGGCGGTGTCGTTCTGGAGGATGATCCAGTTCTGGGCCGGGTCGCCGCCGCTGGCGCGGAAACCGAGCTTCTCGTAGAAGGCGCGGGAGGCGGCGAGGTCCTTGACCGCGAGGCTGACGGAGAAGTTTCCGAGCTCCATGTGCTTGGCTCCGGCGGGTTGGGTGGAGGGTGCGGCGGCGCGCTCCGCAGCGCTGCAGCCGGCGAGAGCGGCGAGTACGGAGACGGCGAGGGGGCGCATCATGGGTGGTCTCCCGGTGCGGCGGGCATCGCAGTGTACCAAGGGGAGGCATGCCTGAGGGCAAGAGCGTGGTTCAGGGCGGGGGTTCAGGGCTTGCGCGCCAGGACCTGGACGACCGAGGCTTCGCCGGTGTGGAACTGGCCCTCGGAGACGGTGCGCACGAGGGCGGCCCGGTGCTCGATCGTGAGGCCGGGGAGTTCGGCGAGGATGGCGTCCAGCGAGGCGAGCATGGTGGGGTCCTTGGGGCCGCCGGTGGTGCGCTCAAGCTGGTCGGGGGCGTAGGCCTCGAGAAGGAAGGCGCCGCCGGGTTTCAGCCAGGCTGGGATGCGGCCGTGCACCGCTGCGCGGAGAGTCGCGGGGAGGTGGACGAAGATGGACGTGACGACGTCGAAGGAGCCGGGCTCGGGGTTGAAGTCCTTGAGGTCGATGGCCTGCGTGCGGAGGGTGAGTCCGCGCTCGCGGGCGAGGCGCTGGGCCTTCTGCATGCCGACATCGCTCTGGTCGACGGCGAGGACGTCGAGGCCGCGGGAGGCGAGGAAGAGCGCGTTGCGGCCCTCGCCCGCGCCGATATCGAGGGCCTGGCCACGGCGCGGGAGGCGGTCGGCCATGGCGGCGAGGAAGTCGTTGGGGGCATCGCCGTAGGCCAGGGTGTCGGCGGCGTAGCGGTCGTTCCAAAAGGAGGAGGACATGGGGGGGAGGGTAGGTGGGTTCGGGTGACGGGCGGCCGCTGCGCTACCGGAGCGGGCCGGCGCCTTCGTACCAGCGGAGCACGCGGAGGGCGCGGAGTGTGTTCCAGCGGCTTGGGCGGCGCTCGCCGTCGTCGATCTCGACGGGCATGGCGCCGGGGTGCCGGGTCTCGAGCGGCCAGCGGCCGTCGGTGTCGCGCCTGGAGCGGAGCAGTTCGATGGCCTCGGCCATGCGCTGGTCCGGCGTTGCGGCGGCGCTCCGCAGGTAATCGAGTCCACGCAGCACGTCGTAGTGCCACCACGTAGGGAAGGCGAAGCTCGTCCAATCGGCGCCGGGGGCTTTGCGATCGACGATGACTTCACCGGTGGATCGCCGGCGGAAGAGGCGGCGCTCAAGGAGGTATTCCTGGCCGCGGAGGCGGGCCGCGGTGACGGCGGTCGTGGGGCCGGCTGTTTGCTCGTGCGCGAGGAGGGCTTCGAGCACGCAAATGGTCGTGTGGAAGGAGGAGCGGGTTGAGCCGCTGGCGGCCTCGCAGTTCCAGCCGCCGTCGGGGAGCTGCTCGGCGAGGAGGCGGTCGATGATCGCGCGGGTGTCCTGGCCGAAGTACGCGCCGACGGCCGCGACCTGCGCGTTGATGCAGGGCTCGACCTCGCCGGCGAAGAAAGGGTTGCCTTCGGCCTCTGGCGGGGCGCACCCGCGCCAGGTGACGCGGTCGCGGACGAGGGCGACGGCGCGGCGGGCCTCGGGGCTCGCGGGGTCGAGGCCGAAGTCCCGGAGCAGCATGAGCGCGTGCATGGTGGAGGTCCAGCCGCGGTTCCATGCCGCGCCGCCCCAGCGGCCGTCGGGCGCCTGGAGGGCGAGCAGGCGAGCGCCGGCGCCCTCGGTGGCGATGCGGGCGCGTTCGGCCGCGGCCGTTTCGGGAGGCGCATCGGCGAGGTCGCGGAGGGCCTGCCAGCGGATAGCAGGGTCCGATTGCAGCAGCCAATCGAGCGGGGACACGGGTTGCTCTCTCCGGGAAGGGTGTAGGGAGCTACGGTGGGATTGACTGTACCATCATGCCGGGCGGGGGCGCCGTTGTGGGGACGGCAAAGAGTTGCACCGGCGAGTGATCCGGAGCGTGACGGGAGGGAGCATGGCGAAGACGAAAGCGAAAAGGAAGATCGCAGCGAGCGCCGGGCCGCGGGCGGTGGAGGGGAAGCGCCCGGGAGGCGGCAAGAGCGGGGCGGGATCTCGCGAGGTCGACGAGCGGATTCGGGCGGTGGGCGACTGGCGGGGGGAGATGCTGGCGGGAGTTCGTCAGTTGATCCGCGCGGCGGTGCCGGGGATCGTGGAGGAGGTGAAGTGGAAGAAGCCGAGCAACCCGCTGGGGGTGCCGGTGTGGTCGCACCCGGAAAGCGGGATTGTGTGCACGGGGGAGGCGTACAAG
>JAEYVB010000080.1 GCA_023429345.1 Planctomycetota bacterium | reverse complement strand
ACCGCCTCGGCGGCGGCCTCTCCCTCACGACCGACGAATGCCTGGTCATCGTGCCCACCCCCCGCCCCGGGCCCGACGAAGCCCCCCGCCCGTTCCGGATCACGCCCCGGTCCCTGGGAGATGCCATGCTCACCCGCGACGCCACCGAGGAGACTCCCCGCGCCCGCGCCGTGATCGTCATCATCCCCCACATCGCCGAGCGTTTCGACCTTCTCCACTGACACGGGACTCCGGCCCGAGTTTCTCGTTTCGGGGCCGCGGCGGGCCTCTGCGCGTGGTACAGTCAAAATCCGACAAACCCCTGTGGACAACCGATCCACAGCCCCCCCGCCTCGCACGCCTGTGCAGGATGCCGTCATGGACGACGCCCCCGGCAACGGCCGCAACGGTCACGCGCGCCGACGCCCGAACAACTCCCCGAATGGCCCCTTCGGCGCCCGCGACACGCGCGGCGCCGAATCCTTCGCCAAGCTCTACGAGCGCCCGCTCCCCTACTCCCTCGAAGCCGAGATGGCCCTCCTGGGCTCGCTCCTGCTCGATCCCCGCATCGCCCCGGACGTCATGACCATCGTCGGCTCCACCGCCGACTTCTATTCCGAGCAGCACAGCGCGATCTACCAGGCGCTGGTCGACGTCTACGACAAGATCCCCGACGCCGACCTCGTGGCCATCGTCGACACGCTCCGCGACCGCAACCAGCTCGACAGCGTCGGCGGCCCCGACTACCTCTCCAAGCTCGCTTACGAGACGCCCTCGGCCGCGGGCGCCCTCCGCTACGCCAAGATCGTCGCGGACAAGGCAAAGCTCCGCCGCCTCATCGACGCGGCCGATTCCATCATCTACGACGCGCTCAACGCCGGGCAGTACGGGCTCGAGGGCGCGCGCGAGGTCATCGACGCCGCCGAATCGCAGATCTTCGAGATCGCTCAGGAGGGTCAGAAGTCCGACCTGATGGCCCTCTCCGACCTCCTGCAGGAGGAGCTCGACCGCATCGCGGCCGCGGACGGCAAGGGCGTCACGGGCCTGGTCACCGGTTTTCACGATCTCGACAAGCTCACCAGCGGGTTCCAGCCGGGCGAGATGATCATCATCGCCGCCCGTCCCTCCATGGGCAAGACCGCGCTCACGCTGAACCTCGCCGAGCAGATCGCCCGCGGCGGCATCACCCCCGACGAGCCGCCGAAGGGCCCCCAGGTCCCCGTGGGCATCTTCAGCCTCGAGATGTCGAAGGCCTCGCTGGTGCAGCGCATGCTGAGCGCCTTCTCCCAGGTCGACAGCCACAAGATGCGCACCGGCAACCTCTCCCATGACGAGCTGGAGAGCCTCAAGATCCACGCCGACGGGCTGAAGGACACGGCGATCTATATCGACGACACGCCGGGCCTCACGATCCTGCAGCTCCGCGCCCGCGCCCGCCGCATGGTCGCCCAGTACGGCGTCAAGATCCTGATGATCGACTACCTCCAGCTCCTCTCCGCGCCGGGCGCGGGGCGTGAGTCGCGGCAGAACGAGGTCGCCGCCATCAGCCGCGGGATGAAGGCCCTGGCCCGCGAACTGGAGGTCCCGGTCGTCGTCCTCTCTCAGCTCAACCGAGCCAGCGAGCAGCGTGAGGGCAACCGTCCACGCATGAGCGACCTCCGGGAATCGGGCTCCATCGAGCAGGATGCCGACGTTGTCGCCCTCCTCCACCGCGAGGATTACTACCACGTCCAGGACAAGGACTGGGCGGACCAGAACCCCGACAAGGTCAACATCGCCGAGCTCATCCTCGCCAAGCAGCGCAACGGTCCGACCGGGACCGTCACCCTCACCTGGGACAACAAGACGACCCGGTTCAAGAATCACGCGCCGTCGTACTACGGGGGCGGCTTCGGCGGCGGCTACGCGGGCGGGAGCGATTACGCGGGTGGCGGCTACCAGAACCTGCCACCCTCCCCGTTCGATCAGGTCGAGCCCAAGCCGCATCCGGCGAGCGGTGCGCAGGCCGCGCCGTCAACCGCGTTTGCCCCGCGGCCCCCGACCGGCCCCATCAGCAACCACCGCGACGGCGGCGGTCCCGACCGCGACATCGACGAAGCAGAGCTGCCGCCCTTCTAGAACAGCCCTGAGTAAAAAGAGAATGGGCCCGCCCCAAACTGTCGCTCGGGGGGGCCCAACACGAGGAGGAATCCCGTTTCGCCCGGTCCCGGGCGGAACGATCCGATGTGCGCGGGTGCCGGGCCTGAACCGCGGATGCTGCGACCGCGCGATCACGATACCAGAACGGGCCGCGTGGTCAAGAAGATGGGTCGGTCGATGGGGGGAGGGAAAGACCCCCCACCTCCACCTGAAGGCGCGGCATCGGCGCGCATGAAGCTGGTGGTGCCCGATGCGCAACGCCCAGAGAAGTAAGAACATGAGAGCCCGAAGCGGTACGCCGCCGTTCTGCGCCGGCTCGAGCGCGCACCGGGTGAGGTTTTTTCCCGTATCGGCTGGGGGCTTGAATAGGCGGGGGTAGTTTGGGGGCAGCGAACGGATGCGCTCCCGTGGCGCACCCACGCTTCCCCAAACGCGAGAGGAGGATCAATGCGAACAGGAATCATCACCGGCGCGGCCGTTCTGCTGGCGGCCGGGTCAGCGAGCGCGGACCTGGTGCTTCAGCTGGCCAATCCCTACACCGGCAGCGCGCCCGCCGGGGCGGCCCCGTGGGCCACCGCGACCTTCAGCCAGACCGGAACCGACTCGGTGCGGCTCTCGATCCAGAGCGCGCTCAGCGCGTCGGAGTTCATCAGCAACATGTACTTCAACGTCGAGCCGGGCCAAGCCGTTTCGGGCGTGTTCAACGCCGGGCTCAGCACCGGCGCGTTCCAGGCGCCCTCGCTTGCGGTGGGCAACAACAACCAGAACGCCGGCGGCGGGGCGCGCTACGACCTCCGCATCGCGTTCCCGATCAATCAGCCGGCCAACCGTTTCGGCGGCACCGACCTGGCGGTCTTCGACCTCTCGGGCGCCGGGCTCACCGAGGACGACTTTGACTTCCTCAGCACGGCCGGGGGCGGGGGCCTGGCTTTCCTGACCGCCGCGCACGTACAGGGGATCGGGCCCAACGCCTCGGGCAGCGGCTGGCTCGCGAGCGGTACGGTCATCCCGCTCCCGGCCGGCGCCGGCACCGGTCTCGCCGGCCTTGCCATGGTGGCCGGCCTCTCGTACCTTCGAAGGCGCGGACGGGCATAACCCCGCCCGAAAGCGCACACACGATTTCTTCTCTTTCTGGGGGGCCGGGGATGTAAATCCTCGGCCCCGTTTTGCCCGTCGGTCCGCTGATTACCCGGGCATCAGGCCCGCCTGCAGGGCCAATCGAACCATCCCCGCCGTCGTCTTGACGCCGAGCTTGCGACGGATGTTCCGACGAACGGCCGCGGCCTCAGAGCCCGGCACTCCCAGCGCGACACCCAGCTGAGCGTTGTCGGAGCCGGTCGCGATGTGGGCGAGAGCCGTGCGCTCGTCGGCGGTCAGGGGGGTCAGCGGGCCCCAGTCGTTCTCGCGCGCATCCAGTACATCCAGCGTGAGGTCGTACTTGGCCGGCCACGGGATCGGCGTACGTCGCACCATCCACAGCACCTGCCCGGCCAGGCGCGCATCGCCGGGGAGGAGCTCCCACCGCTCACGGCAGCGCACCCCGCGCCATACGGCGTTCACGAGCAGCGGTCGCTCCGTCCGGAGCACATGGTGGTAAAACGCCGTCCGCTCGGCGGCGATCCCCACAGGGTAAATGTCGAAGAAGCTCAGCCCGTGCAACGGGCCGGGTTCGAGGCCCAGCAGGATATCGGCCGCGTTCTCGCTCACCGCGAAGAGTCGGCCCCGGGCCCCGACGATCGAGAATCCCGCGTCCGGATCGGAGAGAACCGCGTTCCGCCAGAACGCGCGGGCATCCATCGCTTCACGAAGCGGATGGTCGAACTCCGGTGCGTTCAGCCGCTCGCTCCGGGCGACGCCGCGGTCCCGTGGAACATCGGCGCCCCCTTCCGCGGCCCCCTCGCCGTCATGGTCCTCGATATGGCTGCCCGTCCGCGCGTCCATCCTTGGACCCCCCGGTGGTGGTTGTAGTGGGAGAATGCCTCGCAGTCGAGACTTCTGCGTCCGTTTATGGCCAGTCCGAAAGAAGTTTCAGACCGTTTTCAATCGGATGCCGGGCCGCTTTCACCGCAGCATCGAATCTTCGGCCCGAACGCTACTGCCCCGCGGCCCCCGCGGCCGATACTTGGGCAATGCTCCGACCCGGGCAGGTGGTCTTTGTGTGCGCACTGGCCCTCCTGGCCATTGGCGTGGTGATGGTTAACTCGGCCGGCATGAACGTTGAGCCGGTCGATCTGGCCCCTGTGATGGCCGGGCCCCCGAAGCCCGCGGCGGGGGGCGACGGCATCAGCACAACACTTGGTCCGATCCTGCTGGGGCGATCGACGCTCTACATGGCCCTCGCGGTGATCGCCATGGCCGCGACCACGCTCACGCCCCTCGGGAGGCTCGCGGCCGTCGTCGATTCCGCAGCGCACGGGCCCCGCGGCCAGTCCTTCGGGATCCTGGTCCTCGGGATGGGGTGCCTCGCCCTCCTGGGGGTGCTGGCGACGGCGTACATCCCCGGGCTCGGGGCCGAGATCAACGGCGCCCGGCGCTGGATCTACGTGCCGGTGCCGGGGATGGGGAAGACCTCCATCCAGCCCAGCGAGATCGCCAAGTGGGGTTCGGTCGTGCTGATCGCGGTCTACGCGGCATCCCGCCCGCGCCAGATGCCGAAGTTCTTCGGCGGGCTCGCCCCCGGCCTGGTGGCCGTCGCGGTAGTGGCCGCGGCGGTCGCGCACGAGGACTTGGGAACGGGGGCCCTCATCATGGCGGTGGCGTGCATCGTGCTGCTCGCGGCCGGGGCGCGGATCTGGCAGTTCCTTCTGTTTGTACCGGCGGGGGCGGCGGCCTTCGCGGCGCTGATCGTGACTAACCCATACCGTCTGACCCGGATCACGACGTTCCTCGACCCCTACCGCGATCCTCAGGGCGACGGCTACCACATGATCCAGTCGATGCTGGCGGTCGCCGGCGGCGAGGGATTCGGGCGCGGGCTCGGGTACGGGCTCCAGAAGTTTGGTTACCTGCTGGAGGATACCAGCGACTTCATCTTCGGAATCATCTGCGAGGAGCTCGGTATCGCCGGGGCCGCGGTCGTGATGTTTCTCTACGCGATGCTGCTGTGGTCGGCGCTTGCCATCGTGCGGCAGCAGCGCTCGCCGACGCTCAAGCTCATCGGCCTGGGCGTGATGTGCACGATCGGGCTCCAGGCGCTGATCAACCTCGCGGTCGTGACCGGCCTGGCCCCCACCAAGGGCATCGCCCTGCCGCTCATCTCGTCCGGCGGAACCGGCTGGATCCTTACGGCCGCCTCCCTCGGGCTGCTCATCGCCATGGACGGCCTCAACGAGGCGGAAGAGGCC
>JAEYVB010000010.1 GCA_023429345.1 Planctomycetota bacterium | reverse complement strand
ATTCCGCCCCGATCCGCCCCGATCCGCCCGCTCTCAGACCGCCCTGCCACCGAAAGCAGGGCCCCACGACGCCGGACACGCCGTTGGGCTGTCTGAATCGCCCACACCTCGATCATTTGCCCTCGCTGCCGAGCGAGCCGGCGAGGTCCGGGGTCATCGCTCCGGAGGAGCGAAGGGCTGTAGCCACGGGCGGAGCGAGGCCGGCCGCGGCCGAGCGCAGGCCGTGGAAGGAATCATTTATTCTCTTTCCGCCCCGGAGGGGGCGGAGGAAAGGATGCCCGGAACGTACTCGCAGATCCTGCTCCACATCGTGTTCTCGACCAAGCACCGCGAGCCGCTCATTACGCCGGAACTGTCACCGCGGCTGTACGACTACATGGGCGGCATCATCCGCGCGGAGAAGGGCACGCTCTACGCGATCGGCGGAGTCGATGATCACGTGCACATGTATCTGCGGTGGAGGGCCGACCGCGCGGTGTCTGACCTCATGCGGACGGTGAAGGCCAGATCGTCCGGGTGGGTGCACGAGACGTTTCCGCAGTTCGGCGCGTTCGCGTGGCAGGAGGGGTACGCCGTATTCAGCGTGAGCAAGTCGCAGGAGACGGCCGTGAAGGACTACATCGCGGGGCAGCGGGAGCACCACGCCAGAGAGGATTTCAAGTTGGAGTTGCTCAGGTTTCTGCGGGCGCACGAGATCGAGTTCGTTGAGCAGTACCTGTTCGATTAGGCAACTCCTCCGCCCCATCCGGGGCGGGGAGAGAGAAACGCCCTCGCCACGGGTTGCGCGAGGCCCGGAGCGGCCTCGCTCCACCCGTGGCTACAACCCGCCGCCCCGTGCGGGGCGGGGTCAAGCCGCGGGCAGCCGGTATTGAAATGTAACCGATGGTTCGTGCCGCCAAGCGAAGGGGAGTACGCGGCCGGGCTGCACCCGGCAAGCACTAAGCCGACAACGAAATTATCGCAAGGAGAAACGTCCGCGATAACCACCGGTTCCGCCGCGTCACGACGCCGTAACGCCCCGGAACGACGCCCGGACGGGCCGGAACGACGCCGCGCAACACCGCCCCGTGCAACTACCTGTAGAATCTGCGCCCGCCGGCTTGTGCCGGAGAGGGCGGCCTTGGGCCCGACCCGACATCATCGAGCCCGCCCGTCCGCGCAGGTGCGGCCCGGCGGATTGGGTCGCTACACTGGGTCACTCATACTCCGCGGCTTCCACGCCGCCATTGCATGATCCCACCGCAACCGCTTCGCTTCGCCGTCGCATCCTGCTGGCACGAGAGCTATCACGAGGGCACGCCGACGGTGCCGCTTGGTCCCTTTGATCTGGAGGACATGCACCGGCGGGCAGCGCCCGCGGACGAGGTCGTGATCTGGCCGCTGACGGACCGCTGCGAATCCTCGTATCTCCAGTGGGCCGCGTTGTGGGTTGTGCTGGAACTCGAAGAGGGCCGTGCCGTCCACGGTGAGAAGGACGCGCCCAGGGTCGAGTTTGCGAGGGCGCGGGCGCTGCACCACGGCCGACCCCAGGAGGTATGCGCCTGGCTGCTCGCCAACAAGCTCCCTGTGCCGGGCGACGACACCCACGACGTGGTCCTGGGCCGGAACACAGAGCGAGTTGCATCGGAACTCGGTGCGGTGATCGTCGCCGGGCGCTGGGGCCACGCGGAGGGGGGCTTCATGAGCATCGCGTGCGCGTTCATGGGCGATGCCGTGGCCGGTACGTTGGGCGTAGCGGTGAATACCTGCAGCGGGACGGCCCGTGCCGGGGACAAGGGTGCCGCGGTGACGACCCACTGGTCCGATGCGATCGCCGGCAGGTCGGGCGTCGCCGCCGCGCTCGACGAGTTCCAGAGCGCCACGGCCGGACAGGACGGAACCGCGGTGGCCGGATTCGGCGGTCGCGCGAGCGTGGGCGCTAGCGGCGTGGCGATCGCGCTCAGCGGCACGGTCCGCGGCGGGCAGGGAGCGATTCTCGTCATCCGCCGGTCGGACCGGCTCCATGTCGCGCGCGTGGGAGAAGACGGGATCAAACCCGATACCCCCTACCACGTCCGCGATGGCCGCTTCGTTGAAGGCGAATGGGATATCGAGGCGTGGGGACGCGGCGAGTTGGGCTGAAGACTGTTACGCATGACCGTTCGGCCGCTCCGCACCACCGCTTAGCCGTCACGTGCCCCTCCGGGGCACCGTCGTTCGAGAGACAGGGGCCCACGGGTTGCGGTCGCCTGCAGCGACCTGACCCGTGGCTCCGAGCAGCCGCCCCTCCGGGGCGAAGCCCGCCCCGCCACCTATACTCCCGCCCGACCTGATTCCGAGCCCAGGGAGTTGCCGCCCGTGCCATTCACCATCCGACCCGACCAGGGATACGACGTCGATATCGAGACCACCGGCTACCTCGGGCAGCACGTCGACACCGGGGACCGCTGGGTCCTCAACTTCGGGCCCCAGCACCCCGCCACGCACACCACGCTGCAGCTCGTGCTCGAGCTCGACGGCGAGCGGATCGCCCGCTGCACCCCCCACATCGGCTACCTGCACTCGGGGTTCGAGAAGCTCGGCGAGCACCTCGACTACAACCAGTACGTCACCATCGTCTCGCGGATGGACTACCTCTCCCCCATCGCCAACGACATCTGCTGGCACCACGCGGTCGAGAAGCTCTTCGGGATCGACATCACGCCCCGGGCCAAGGTGCTGCGCACCATCATGGCCGAGCTGGCGCGGATCCAGAACCACCTCCTGTGCGTCGGCGCGGCGGGGCTCGACCTGGGCGCGTTCACGGCCTTCCTCTTCGGCTTCAACCCGCGGGAGAAGATCTACGACATCTGCGACTACATCAGCGGCCAGCGCTTCCACCCCGACTGGACCCGCGTCGGCGGCCTCATGCAGGACCTCCCGGATGAGGAGGTCTTCAAGCGGATGGTCAAGGACTTCATCGACCGCGACCTGCCCGGCGCGGTGAAGGACATCGAGACGCTCCTCAACCGCAACCGCATCTTCATCGACCGCGCCCGCGGCATCGGCGTGCTCTCCAAGGAGGACGCCCTCGCCTGGAGCATGACCGGCCCCATCGCCCGCGCCAGCGGCGTCCGCCGCGACCTCCGCAAGGATGAGCCCTACCTCTGCTACGCAGACAACTGGGACGGCCAGGGCGCTGAGGCCGTGAAGTTCAGCGTGCCCATCGCCGCCGAGGGCGATGTCTACGCCCGGTTCCTCGTGCGGCTGGAAGAGATCAAGCAGGCCGCGGCCATCGTCCGCCAGCTCATCGACCGCATCCCCCAGGGGCCCATCGACACTTTCGCCGATGCCAAGATGACCAAGCCGAAGAAGACGGACGTCTACGGCTCGATCGAGGGGCTCATCCAGCACTTCGAGCTGATCATGACCAACCGCGGATGGACACCCCCCAAGGCCGAGGCCTACGGCTGCACCGAGACCGCCAACGGCGAACTCGGCTACTACATCGTCAGCGATGGCGGCCCCCGCGCCTGGCGCATCAAAACCCGCGCCCCCAGCTTCATCAACTTCTCCCTGATGCCCAAGCTGATCGAGGGGCACATGCTCGCCGATGTCGTCGCCGTCCTGGGCTCCCTCAACATCGTCGCCGCCGAGCTCGACCGGTAGCACGCCCCCCCCTTTCCCCCCTCGCCCCCCCGCCCCCCGGCCCCCCGGCCGCGGGCGTGGTGCTATCGCCCCATCCCGC
>JAEYVB010000007.1 GCA_023429345.1 Planctomycetota bacterium | reverse complement strand
ATCCCGCACCATCCGCGCCGCCGCGGCCGTCAGCTCCCCTCGCTCCACCAGGTCCGCCAATAGCTCCGAGAGCGGGTCCCGCGGCCGCCCCGCCATCGCGCCTCTCAAACGCTCGATCACCCGGTCCACGCGCCCGCGGATCGTCGGGTAGCTCACTCCGTACGACGCCGCGAGCTCCTTCAGCGAGCCCGACACCAGCACCAGCTCCGCGATGAGGTCCAGGTCCTCCCGCGGCAGCGTGGTCAGCGGGTGCTCGTGCTCGGCGGATTCCATTCCGATGCCCACACCATACCCCGGCCTTGCGATTTGTGCAAGTGCATTTTCGTTTTATTGAACTGGCCCCTCCATCCCTCCCCGCGGTACAACGCACCCCCGGAGACCACCATGACCCCCGCCCGCACCCTCCTCGCCATCCTTTCTTTAGCAGTCACCGCCGCGGCCTGCGCCCAGCAGCCCGGCGCACCCGCCGCGCCCCCTCCTCCACCCCCCGCCGCGGCACCCTTCACCCCCGGCGCGTGGACCCTCGCCATCCTCCCCGACACCCAGATCTACGCCCAGAAGTACCCGGGACTCTTCACCGCCCAGACCGGCTGGCTCGTCGCCAACAAGGACCGGATCAACATCCGCTACGCCGTCCACCTCGGCGACATCACCAACAACACCACCCCCCGCCAGTGGCAGAACGCCCGCGATGCCATGGCACTCCTCGAAGGCGTCGTCCCCTGCGCCCTCGTCCCCGGCAACCACGACTACGGTCCCAACGGCAACGCCGCCACCCGCGACACGCTCCTCAACGACTACTTCCCGTTCGAGGCCTACGCCGCCCAGCCCGGCTTCGGCGGCGCCATGGAGCCCGGCCGGCTCGACAACACCTACCACCTCTTCGAGGCCGGCAACCGCCTCTGGATCATCCTCTGCCTCGAGTGGGCCCCGCGCGACTCAAGCGTCGCGTGGGCCGGCGACATCATGCGCGCCCACGCCGACCGCACCGGCATCCTCGTCACCCACGCGTACATGAACAACAACGACCTCCGCTACGACCACGCGGACTCCGTCAACCCCCAGCAGTACAACCCGCACCACTACAAGACCCCCGGCGGCGTCAACGACGGCGAACAGCTCTGGCAGAAGCTCGTCCGCAAACACAACTTCGCCATCACCCTCAACGGACACGTCCTCGGGGATGGCGCCGGCTACCTCGTCAGCACCAGCGACACCGGCAAGCCCGTCCACCAGATGCTCGCCAACTACCAGATGCGCGACCTCGGCGGCGAGGGCTACCTCCGCCTCCTCGAGTTCCAGCCCGACGGCGCCACCATCCGCGTCAAGACCTACACCCCGGTGTTCGACGCCTGGCTCACCACCCCCGACCAGCAGTTCGAGTTCACCATCGCGCCGTAGCGCTGCACGACACTACTGCGCTAGTGCGGCCCGTCCTGCTCCGGCGACACGCCCGCCCCGATCTCCACCGGACGCTCCACATCCTCGGCCAGCGACCGCGTCGGCCGCGCCCGCCATGGGTCCATCACCACCTTGATGCAATGGTCCTGCTTCTTCTGGAAGACGCTGTACGCGTCCGGCGCCTCGTCCAGGCTCAGGTGGTGCGTGATCACGAAGCTCGGGTCGATCCGTCCCTCGCGGATGTGGTCCAGGAGCTCCGGGATCCAGCGGTGGACGTGCGTCTGCCCGCCCCGGAACGTCAGCCCCTTCTGGAACGCCGCCCCGATGGGCAGCTTGTCGCCCAGACCGCCGTACACGCCCGCCACCGAGACCGTGCCGCCCTTTCGGCACGCGCGGATGATCTGCCGCAGCACGTGGATGCGGTCCGTCGCCAGGTAGGCCCGGAACCGCACGTTGTCGTACACCGCATCCGGCGTCAGCCCGTGCGCCTCCATGCCCACCGCGTCGATGCACCGGTCCGGCCCCATCCCCCCCGTCCAATCCATCAGCGTCTCGTACACCGGCAGGTCGTCGTGGTTCAGCGTCTCCGCGCCGCCCTCCGCGGCCATGTCCAGCCGCTCCGGCAGGTTGTCGATCGCGATCACCCGCTCCGCGCCCAGCAGCCGCGCGCTGCGGATCGCCATCTGCCCCACCGGCCCGCACCCCCACACCGCCACCGTGTCCCCCGACTCGATACCGCACTGATGCGCCGCCTGGTACCCCGTGGGCAGGATGTCCGCCAGCGTGAACGCCTGCTCGTCCGGCACCGTCTCCGGCACCTTGAAGAGCCCCACATCCGCGAAGGGCACCCGCACCATCTGCGCCTGGCCCCCCGCGTACCCGCCCGTCAGGTGCGAATAGCCAAAGAGCCCGGCCGTGCTGTACCCCCACAGCTTCGCCGCGAGCTCCGCCTTCGGGTTCGAGTTGTCGCACAGCGAGAACAGGTCCTTCTTGCAGAAGAAGCACCCGCCGCACGAGATGCAGAACGGGACGACCACCCGCTCGCCCACCGCCACGTTCTTCACCCCGGGGCCGATCTTCACGACCTCGCCCACGAACTCGTGCCCGAGGATGTCCCCGCGCTTCATCGCCGGGATGTTCCCCCCGTACAGGTGCAGGTCCGACCCGCAGATCGCCGTCAGCGTCACCCGCACGATGGCATCGCGCGGGTTGAGGATCACCGGGTCCTCCACCTCATCCACCCGCACATCACGCGGCCCGTACCAGCAGACAGCCTTCAAGCAACCCTCCCCGGGAGCCCCTTTTCGCGGACCGCCCCCATGCCCCCCTGCGGACCCCCCGCCTCAGCTCGACGTCGAACCCCACCCCGGCGGATCGCTCGCCGGGAAGCTCTCCTTGGACGCCTCCGTCACCACGTCGACGCCCCCGCGCTTCGCACGCCGCGCCGAGCGCTCGTGCGTCTTGAGCGCCCGCGTCATGCGGTGCCCCGTCGGCGATTCATCATCCACGCGCCCCGCCCCCGCGGGCTGCCCGATCGTCGTCG
>JAEYVB010000435.1 GCA_023429345.1 Planctomycetota bacterium | reverse complement strand
CCTTCCTCCAGGGGCTTTCCATGAGCACAGCAGCCGCGCAGCGTGAACAGGTGGTCAACGAGGCGATCCGCGAGATCTCGCACATCGCCACCCTCCCCGAGATCACGCTCAAGATCGTCGAACTCGTCGAGGACCCCAGGTCCACCGCCCAGGACCTCCACAAGGTCATCGCCAACGACCCCGCCCTCTGCTCCCGCATCCTCAAAGTCGTCAACTCCTCCTTCTACGGCCTCCCCGGGCAGATCGGCTCCATCAACCGCGCGATCGTCATGCTCGGCCTCAACGCCGTCAAGAACATCGCCATCGCCGCCTCCCTCGCCAAGCTGTTCCGCGGCGGAGACCTCACCCCCAACTTCTCCGCCAAGATGCTCTGGACGCACTCGGTCACCACCGCGGCCGCGGCCAAGATGCTCTGCGACCGCCTCGGCTTCGCCGTCTCCGACGAGGCCTTCCTCGCCGGGCTCATCCACGACATCGGCGTGATGGTCGAGATGCAGTACGACCGCAACAAGCTCATCGAGGTCGTACAGCGCGTCGGCGCCGACGAGGGCGGCGTGCCCGCGCTCTCCATGATCGAGGCCGAGGAGGCCGTCTACGGGGCCAACCACCAGAGCTTCGGCGCCGGCCTCTGCTCCAAGTGGAAGTTCCCCGCCAGCCTCGCCCTGGTCACCGGCTACCACCACCGCCCGCTCGAACTCTCCCCCGACACCCGCACCCTCCCCACCATGATTTTCGTCGCCGACCGCCTCGCCGCCGAGGCCGGCACCTTCCGCCTCGATTTGCCCGATCTGACCGTCAATTCCGACGTCCTCGACACCCTGAAGATGACCACCGACAAGCTCAACCAGCTCCGCCAGGAACTCCCCGAGCACCTGAAAAGTGTGGAGTCGATGCTTTCCTGACCGAAATCAGAAGCGTCACCCGCCCGGGGCGTACGGGGCGAGCGACCGACCACGATCATCCGTTCGGCCCGCGGCCAACCGCCCGGGCCGGACACCAGGTCTCTCTCTTTCTCCCTCCGGGCGGCTGCGCGAAAGTGCGGCCGCCTTTGTTTTTGCGCAGCGGCAAAGTTAGGCCACGAAAGTGTTCCACTTTTGTGACCGACACGAATTCCCGCTTGCAAACAGACCCCAAACAGTCGATACTTCGCCGACCTTACTCGAGGAGGCCTCGTATGTCGTGTCTTGTTCAAAATCGTCACAGGTTCAACTGCCTCATTGCGCTGCTCCTGCTCGCGGTTACATCCACGAGGGCGTGGGCGCAGAACGGCATCCCGCTCGTCGCCGCCGAGATCGACTTCACCGGTACCGAGCTGACGCTGACGTTCCAGGAGAACAGCGTCCCGACCGAGGTCCGCATCGCCCGTTCCAACGGCGTGCCCTCCCTCAAGAAGGGAACCACCGACCTGCGGCTGATCTGGTCCGCCGCGGATTGGGAACTCGACCGCCGCACGGGCTCCGAGAAAACGACTCTCCGCGCCCGCTACCGCATCCACGACGAGGACCGCGCCGAGATCGCGGAGACCGGGTTCACGGTGACTATCCCGGCGGGACTCATCAAGGACGAGGCGTCAACTGCCAACCAGAACGACGCGGTGACAAGCCCGTTTACCGTCGCGAATAACTCGGAGGTGGACGCCGACGGGTGGCGCGAGTTCTGGTCAGACACCGACGAATTCACGACAATCTACGTGGATGCCTTGAACGGGAACAATGCCAACGACGGACTTTCGCCGAGCACCGCCAAGCGCACATTCGACGCCGGGTGGGAGGCGTTCCACGATCTCAGTGATAACGTGGCCCACCGTCTCCTCTTCGCCCGCGGTCAGACGTTTGTCGGCGAACCAACCACCTACAACAAGGGGGTGAGGAAGGGAAAGAACTTCCGCGCCAAACGCTACATCGGCACGTACGACAGCGGCGACGGCAGCACCAAGCGCCCCCGGCTCATGACCGGCCGCCTCGTCATCGACGCCTTCACGCACATCGATGGCATCGAGTTCCTCCGGCACCCCGCCTCGCGCGACGACGGTGCCAGCGAGAGCGGGCGCGCGGTCTTCGGCCGGGCCGAGGCCACCAGCATGCAGGACTGCATCGTCGATGTGTGCAGCAACCTCGAGATCATGGTCCTCGACCGCTGCGTCCTCCGCCCGATCCCCAACAACAGCCCCGCGTTCACGCAGTTCGTGCTGAACACGTCCAACATGTCCAACCCGCCCGCACCACCGGCCTGGCAGCGGTACCGCTGGTCGAACAACCACGTGGTGTACAAGTACGGGGAACCTGGCCTCGGTCACGGCATCTACGAGATCGGCATCTCCTACGCGCACCGCGGCACCAGCAGCCACTACTGGAACATGCTCTACGTCGGCACCCGCATGCAGGACATGCACCGCAGCCGCGCCGAGCTCCAGTACTGCTCCATGTACCGGATGGTGCAGGACTGGGGTGGCAACGGCCCGGTCTCCGGTGCGAACCAGTTCTACTCGTTCACGGTGTTCACCCCGACGCCCGTGGACGGTACCTGGACGCAGACGACCGCGAACTCGGGCGTACTCAGGCTTAATCCGAACGCGCTCCCCGGCGACTTCACCAACAGCATTGCTTCGTGGCACCCGCAGAACGAGAACTACTACGCACGCTTCACACACAACGTGCCCAATCTGGGCCTGCGACAGATCACTCAGATCGCCCGCGACTCGACAACCAACGAATGGCTCGTGTACTGCAACGGGGACCCGGGCTCACAGGGACAGTCTTACAGCAACGTCAAGGGCGGCCTGGGTGAGGGACCTTGGCGGGCGCGAAACCAGAGCTACCGCCACGTCTTCAACTTCAACCCGGGGTTCACGAACCAGCCCCTCGAAAGCGTCTACATGAACGGGCTTGGCGACTTCCGCGACACCGCCGGATTCTGGTACTCGGATTCGCTCTCGTTGCAGTCGTTCGAGAGTACGAATGTCGCGCCCTCAATGATCTTTGGCCCGAACCGGACGGGCGATGACCTCGCGCGGAACGTGGACGTGCACCTCTCCAATCTATCGCTTGCCAGGGTGAAGAATCATGGTTTTCGAATCTCGGGTCGGACTTCGAGCCCGCAAGCTTGGTTCAAGCGCAACGTCGTGGATTCAATCACCGATGACCAGCGTTGGGTGATCGGCTTCTGGCACGAAGACATCACAAATCCCGGCGCTTGGACTCCGACGGTACCGTGGAACATCGATGAGAATGTGTATTCGTACCCCGTTTCCCCAAGCACACGATTCGAGTGGAATGGCCCAATAGGATGGAACTCAGGTACCGTAAGTTGGAACGGAACGATCGGATTCGATCCGAACTCACTCAACCTGCCGCAGACTGGTGCTACCCGGATCTCCTTCAACGGCGACTCCGCGGATACGTACAAGCCGGACTTGAGCACGTACGCCGACGAGACAGGGATCGATGAAGGAGGCACGTGGTTCCCGCCAGCAAGCGGCCCGCTCCAGGGTCAGTTCATGCTGGCCATCGAGACACGACCCTACCGGGTATGGGACAAGCGCCTCGACGCCGAGACGATCGTGCGGTGGGCCCTCCGCAAGTACAAGCCGTGGCCGGCGAGCACGACCACAAACTGGCCCGGCAACTCCACGACGCCCCCGAACGAATGGTGGGTTGGCGCTGCCGATTACCGCCTCAACCCACCCACGAACGTCGTGCCGACGGGAGGCCCGGGTCAGGCGAGCCTTACGTGGACCGCGCCGGCCAATCAAGGGCGGGTGACGCGGTACGTCATCCGTTACGGCACCAGCAGCACCGCACCCCTCACCCAGGAAGCGGATGTGTGGAACGACACCGACCGGATCGTGCCCCTCACGCCCGGTAACTACTATTTCGAGATCCACTCAAGCGACGGCTGGAATGAAAGCGGCCCCAGCAGTAGGGTGGGGCCTGTTCAGGTGAACTGAGGTCTGAGAAGGGGGACTCCGATGCGCGGGTTGTTCATTCTGCTGACTGCTACGTCCGCCGCTGCCGGCCAAGCGGTTTCGTTCGTCGCGGTGAGCGGGCCCCCCGGAGTCCCTCGCGCCATTTCCGGAGATGGCTCCGCTGTCGTGCTTCAGGGGTTCACGTTCCCGTTCGGCTGGACGCCTCACCGTTGGCGGCCGGAGCTCGGATTCGAGCACCTTGGATACCCGGGCACTGCCTCGGCTGTTTCCTTCGACGGCAGAGCAATCTCCGGCTTCTACTGGTCCGAGCAGACGGGCACTGTCGCGTCGCTCTGGACCGAATCATCCGGCGTTCAATGGCCTCTCACCCCATGGGTAGGTGAAGGGCAGGCAATATCGAGCGATGGCGCGTATGTCGCAATCGGTGGTGGCACCAGCTTCTCGAACGTAGTTCGATGGCACGCCGGTCAGATCGTGAGTGTCAGTCCCGGCGGTACCGAGTTCGCCGACGCCATCGGCGTTTCAACGGGTGGCGGCCTTGTGGTTTCGGTTGTCAAGGACAAGGCCGGTCCCGAGCGCTCCTATTTGTGGCGAGAAGGCGCAGGTTTTGTCGAGTTTCCGCGACTGAACCCAAGCTATGCATTCCAGGCACGCGACATGAGCCAGAACGGCAGAGTAGTAGTGGGGGTCGCGGGCTTGGGGAGCGGACAGAGCGCTGCGGCTCGGTGGACGGCGCATGGGATTCGGCAGTTATTTCCGACGGAGAGCGCCAGCGCTGCGCTGGTGAGTGGCGATGGGTGGACAGTTGTTGGTGGCTCCGCCCAGTTCCCCAGCACTCGATTCATCTGGGATCCTGTGCACGGGCCCCGTGATTTCCGCGAGCAACTCTCCCTTTGGGGCATCACAGCGCATCAGGAATGGGCGGCCTTCGAACCGGTCGACATTTCGTCCGACGGCCGAACTGTTGTCGGTCACGGCCACGAGGGTACCGGCCAGTACGCCATGTGGGTCGCCACCATCCCCGCCTTCTGCTACGCCAACTGCGACGGCAGCACCGCCTCCCCCGGACTCAACGTCGCCGACTTCACTTGCTTCCTCCGCCGCTTCGCCAGCGGCGACGTGTACGGCAACTGCGACAACGACGGCTTCATCAACGTCGCCGACTTCGTCTGCTTCCTCCAGAAGTTCGCCGCGGGCTGCCCGTGAGGATGCAATGAAAAACCCCCGCGTAGGGCGGGGGCTTGTGGATTCAGTCGGATTCGATCGGACACGGGCAGGATGCCCGTGCTACGGCTCAGCCGCGTTTGCCGAGGAACATGCCCACCAGGCCGGGGATGATCACGGCGCCCGCGGCGATGCCCACCCACATCCAGAAGTTGTCCCCGATCGGGCCGGCCAGCGCGTTGGCGCCGCCCTGCTGGAAGACCTGGAGGCCGAAGATCACCAGCGCCAGCGTGAACGCCAGCACCGCGACCATCCCAAGCGCCATCCCGCCCGAGAGGCCCGACCACGTGCCGTCGTACGGCTCGGCCATCATCAGCACCGCCGCCGGCGCGGAGGAGACATCGCTCTCCGCCGGCGTCGTCTCGAAGAGCGCGACCGACTCGGTCTCCTCCACCTGCGTCTCGCTCGCCGTCGAGCCGTCGCGGGCCCGGACCTCGTCGAGCAGGTCGGCGCCCAGGGAGGTGTCGTCGGCCTCGCGGGTCAGGTCGAGCAGGCCCGAGCCCGAGCCCACCGTCTCCAGCGAGAGCTCCGTCGGGGCCGACTCGGTGATCTGCGTCACGGCCGAGGGGTCGGCCTCCTCGGTGTTGTCGGCGTCGAAGATCGAGATCCCCGTCTGCTCCTTGGGGCTCTCGAGGTTCATGCCCGTGCCCGAATCGCTGGCCAGCGAGATCGTGCCCAGGTCCGCCGAATCGGCCAGCGGGATCATGCTGTCGTCCTCGCCGCCGCCCGCGAGCAGGTCAACCTGGTCGACCTTGAACATCAGCCGGTCCCGGTCGCGGAACTCCTGGAGCTGCCCGCTGGCGACCATCGCCTTGACGTCGGTTTCGGACTTGCCGAGCTTGGAAGCGGCTTCGTCGAGCGTGTAGAAGAGCTTGGCCATGACAACTCCTGGGGTCTTACGCCGCCCCGGGCTCCCGGGGAGGGGGTGTGCAAGGTAGCGTGGGCCGTCGGCCGGGGCAAGGGATCTCCGGCCGGCCGCGGCGGCAGTGAACCGGTACGGGCCCCCCGGCGGGCCGGTTCCGGAACCCTAACAGGCCCTCACTGGAAGGCGTCGGCCCGGAACCGGGAGCCGGCCCCCGGCGCGGCCAGCGACCGCTCGTCCTGGGCCGTCGCCGCCTGGGTCACGGACGGGAAGTAGAGCCGGAAGGTGCTGCCGCGGCCGGGGGCGGACTCGAGCTCCACCCGCCCGCCGTGGCGCTCGACGATGCGCTTGACCAGGGCCAGCCCCAGGCCGGTCCCGGCGTACTTGTCGACGGGGTTGGCGCGGCGGAAGACGCGGAAGATGGTCTCGTGGTGGCGGGGCTCGATGCCGATGCCGTTATCGCGGACGAGGACCGCGCCGTCCGCGGCCGAGACCTCGACCCGCTTCTCGGCGGACTCGTTGAACTTGATGCCGTTGGCGATGAGGTTGGCAAAGACCCGCTCGAGGAGGAGACGGTCGCCGTTGACGACAGGGAGGCTCCCGCGGATGACCACGGAGGCGTTCTGCGAGGCGAGGTCCTCGGCGCAGGTGTCGATGACGTGGGCGACGACCTCGTCCAGGGGGCAGGGCTGCATGTGAGCCTCGAGGCCGGTGCGGGAGTAGAGGAGCAGGCCGTCGACCATCTCGCTGAGGCGCGTGCAGAGCGTCCGCATGCGTTCGAGCCGTTGGACGGTAGCGGGGCCGAGCCGGTCGCGCTCGTCCTCCTGCACAAAGGCCGCGAGGTGGGCGATGCCGCGGAGGGGCTCCTTCAGGTCGTGGCTGGCGATCGAGGCGAACTGGAGGAGGTCGGCGTTGGCGTGGCGGAGGTCGTCGGTGAGGCGTTCGAGTTCCTCCTGCGTGCGCATCTGCTCGGTGATGTCGGTGTTGGTGCCGAACCAACGGGTGATCTGCCCGCGCTCGTCGCGGATGGGGACCGCGCGGGAGAGGAACCAGCGGTACTCGCCGGAGGCGCTGCGGAGGGGGAAGGTGTCCTCCCAGTCCTCGCCGGCGGCGAAGGCCTCCTGGTAATGGGCGACGACGCGGTCGACGTGGTCCGGATGGTGGCCGCTCCGCCATCCCCAGCCCTGCACCTCCTGGAGGGTGGTCCCGGTGTACTCGTACCAGCGGCGGTTGTACCAGAAGATCCAGCCGGAGGCGTCGGCCATCCAGCAGAACTGGGACATGTTGTCGGCGAGGGTGCGGAACCGCTCCTCGCTCTCCTGGAGGTTGCGTTCGGCCTCGCGGCGGTCGGTGGTGTCGCTGGCCTGCACGATGTAGAACTCGACCGCGCCGGAGGCGTCCTTGATGGCGGTGATGGCGGCGTCCGCGAGGCGGATCTCGCCGCTGCCGGTCTGGTAGCGATCGGCTCTGAAGACGGGGCCGTCGGTGGCGGCGGCCTCGCGAAGCCGCGCACGCCACTGCGCCCGCTCCTCGGGGAGATCGCGCCACCAGATGGTGTCCCAGAAGGGACGGCCGACGATATCGGCGCGGTCGCCGCCGGCGACGCGCAGGGGCAAGTCGTTGACGTCGATGACCCGCCCCTCGGGGTCGAGGATGGCCATGAACTGGTACTGCTGGTTGAAGACGGCGCGGAAGCGTTCCTCGCTCTTGCGGAGCTGCTCCTCGGCCTTCTTGCGGGCGGTGATGTCGCTGGCGACGCCCAGCACGCGGCTGCAGGAGCCGTCCGGCTCGATCAGGGGCACCTTGACCGTGCTGAACCAGCGGAGGTCGCCGCCGGCGCTCGTCACCGGCTCCTCGGGGATGGCCAGCGGCTCCAGGGTGGTGATCACGCGCTGGTCGGCCCGCTTGAAGTTCTCGAGCTCCTCGGCGCTGGGGTTGAAGTCGGCGTCGGTCTTGCCGACCATCTCCTCGGGCGTCGAGCCGTAGAGGTCCGCCAGGGCGCTGTTGACCAGGACGAAGCGGCCCTCGTAGTCCTTTACGAAGATGAGGCTGGGGCTGGCGTCGATGGTGCTTCGGAGGAAGGCCTGCTCGCGCCGGAGCGCGGCCTCGGAGCGCCGACGCTCGCTGAGCTCGCGCTGGGCGCCCCAGACCCGGACCAGCCGGCCGTCCTCGAGGTGCCCCTCCAGCGTGTTGCTGACCCAGACCTCGTTGCCGTGCTTGTCGCGCTCGACGCTCTCGGCGTCGTGGATGCGGTACCCGGCGCGGATGATGGTCCGGACCCACTCGATGGACCGCGGATCGCTGCGCGGGAGCATGACATCCAGGCCCGCGCCGTGAATATCTTCGCACGATGCGTGCCCGTACATCCGGGCGAAGGCCTCGTTGCACTCGGCCAGGCGGCCGTGCTCGTAGCAGAGCCGGATGACCTCATTCTCCGGCAGGGTCGTGTCGACGGGGGGCTGGAACTCGATGCGATAGATGCCCTCGACGCTGTTGGCGATGAAGGCGCGGTAGCGCTCCTGGGATTGTCGGGCATCGCTCGCGGCCCGCCGGAAGGCCTCGGCGATCCCGATCAGGGCGGCCCCTGTAAATAGATACGAGAGCACCGGCCCCGGCAGGGCCTTCACCGAGGGCACCAGCATCACCGAGAGCACCGCGCCGGTGATCATCGCCGCCATCGCCGGCTGCCACCCGAGGTACAGAGCCGCCAGGAGCACCGCGGCGAACGAGAACACCATCGGCGGGGGCGACTCAAAGATGGTCTCGACCGCGAGCCGCAGGCAGACCGCGATCGCTGCGAGGAGGATGCCGGCGGCCAGTCGGGTCGGGAG
>JAEYVB010000286.1 GCA_023429345.1 Planctomycetota bacterium | reverse complement strand
CGGGCTGCCCCTCCCCCGGCCCCCGCGGCGGCTCGGCCTTCATCTCGTGCATGGTCACCACGCGCCCCGCGGCGTCGAGGAAGAGGATGTCGATGTCGACGGGGCAGTCCCGCATCACAAAGCCGCTCCCCGGGAGGGGGCGCTGCAGGGTGGGGAAGATGAAGAGCATGCCGCCATCCTCGGGGATCTCGGTCCGCCCGCCGAGGCCCTTCATGCGCTCGGCGTTGTCGTCCACGATCTCGAGAAAGAACGTCTTGCCGCCGATCTTGGCCGCCTGCACATCGCGCGAGGTGGTCTCGTCGCAGCCGGGGAGCCACACGGGGACCAGCAGGAGCGGCAGGAGGAACCGATTCAATGCGAGAGAAGCCACGCGTCGTTCTCCGGGGTGAAGAGGACGTCGGAACGGGGGATCTTATCGAGCCGGAGCCCCGCGGCGAAATCCGCGGCCAACATGGGCTCCGGGCGGTCCGGGGGCAGAATGCCGGTCCAGGAGGCCAGCAACCCGATCACGCGCTCGGGAGCAACGCCCTGAGCCCTGTAGTGGTCGAGGCGCGTGTCGCCGTGGCGCTTGGCCAGGCGCCGGCCGTCGGGACCCCGGACCAGCGGGAGGTGCGTGTAGTGAGGCTCGGGCCCAATGCCGAGGGCGCGGTAGAGCAGGAGCTGCCTCGCCGCGGATTCCAGGAGGTCATCCCCGCGGACCACCTCCGTGACCCCTTGCCGGGCATCGTCGACCACCACCGCGAGCTGGTACGCCGGCTGCGCGCGCCTGGTCCACACAATGAAGTCGCCGATCGTCCGCGCCGGCCGGTAGGAACGCTGCCCGGCGAAGCCATCGACGAACGTGACCGTCTCGTCCGGAACGACAAACCGCCAGTTCATGTCCTCGCGGTCGAAGTCGCGCGGGGACAGGTCCGGCCGCAGCGTGGCCGGGAAGGGGACCTCGTGCGATCCCTCTTGCGGGGCCGAGGCCGCGCCGGCCGCGGCGAGTTCTTCGAGCTGCGACCGGGTGTGCTCGGAGGGGTAGGCAAGGCCGGACCGGGCGAGATGCCGCATGGCGGTCCGGTAGGGGCCGAGGTCGGTGGACTGGACCAGCGGCCCCTCATCCCAGTCGATCCCGAGCCAGCGGAGAATGTCGATGGTCGATTCGATGACCCCCGGCTTCACCCGCGGGCCGTCGAGGTCCTCGATGCGGAGGATGACCCGCCAGCCGGCGCGGCGGGCGAGGGCCCAGTTAATCAGGAACGTCCGGGCGTTCCCCAGGTGGAGGGCGCCCGTGGGGGAGGGGGCGAGCCGGGTTATCGGTACGGCAGACATCAGGATTTACAGGCGGGCGGGAATGCTTACGATGGGCTCGCTCATCGAGAGGCAAAAGGAGATTGAGAATGAGGACTCGAACGGTATTTGCCGCCGCGTGCGGCGTCTGTGCGCTGGCCGGAACATCGTACGGTCAGACGATTGCCCCGCAGTACGCCAGCGCGTACTCGATCGCGAACCTCGGGAGTGTGCCGGGGGTGCCGGGCCCGTACGGGGGCGTCGAGTTCCTTGACAACGACACGATGCTCATCGGTGGCAACGCGAACCAGGCGGCGGGCGCCATCTACTCGATCGACGTCGTGCGCGATCTCGCCGGGAACATCACGGGGTTCTCGGGCACCGCCGCGCTCTTCGCGACGGCGCCGAACATCGACGGTGGGCTGCAGTTCGGCCAGGCCGGCGTGCTCTTCTACACCGCGTACCCCATCAACGCGATCGGGCAGATCAAGCCGGGGAGCACCGCGCCGGACAAGATCGTGGACCTCGGGCCGCTGGGCGTGACGGGCAGCACGGGGTCCCTCGCGTTCGTGCCGCCCGGGTTCCCGTCGCAGGGCCGCATGAAGATCATCTCCTACAGCGCGAACACGTGGTACAACTCGGCGCTCGCCTCGGACGGGAACGGCACCTTCAACATCGTGGATGTGGTGCTGAGGACGACGATCCAGGGCGGCCCGGAGGGCGCGGTGTTCATCACGGGGACGAACCCGCTGTTCACCCAGCCCGCCGTGCTGGTCTCCGAGTACGGCGCGGGGCGCGTGGTGGCCTACGACATCGACGCCAACTCCGACGCGATCCCCTCGACCCGCCGCGATTTCATCACGGGGCTCTCGGGCGCGGAGGGGGCCACGACCGATCCCGTCACCGGGCAGTTCATCTTCGCGACCTTCGGCGGGGGGAATCAGGTCATCGCGGTCCGCGGCTTTGTGCCGACGGCCTGCTACCCGAACTGCGACGGCTCGGGAACGCTGGACGTCGCCGACTTCACCTGCTTCCTGCAGCGCTTCGCCTCGGGCGACAGCTACGCCAACTGCGACAACTCCACGACACCCCCGGTGCTGAACGTGGCCGATTTCACGTGCTTCCTGCAGCAGTTCGCCGCCGGTTGCCAGTGACGGATGCTCGGCCCCGACCGCCTGGCTCGGCGGCCGGGACCATTGGATCAACCCTCGCGCTGCTCGGGCTCGGCCATGCCGGCCAGGGCGCGGCGGAGGAGTTCGCGGGGGTTGGCCTTGGGGGCCTCGGCGCTCGGCGCGGGGGGCGTGGACCGGGGCTTGGTGACCACGATGACCTCGGGCTCCGGATTGTCGTCCTTGGAGCGGAGCTCGGCGTCGGCGACCGGGGCCATCTCGGGCATGCGGGGCTTGCGGGGCGGGTAGAGCGTCGCGTTCTCGGGGGCGGCTTCGGCCGCGCCGGGGCTGGCGATCTCGCCGTTCTTGCCGACCTGGTCGAACTTGACACTGACGCGGGTGGAGACGCCGCGCTCCTGCATGGTGACGCCGTAGAGGCGGTCGGCCGCGGCCATGGTCTTCTTGTTGTGGGTGATGACGATGAAGTGCGAGTGGGTGGTGAACTCGCGGATGACGCCGCAGTAGCGTCCGACGTTGCCCTCGTCGAGGGCGGCATCGACCTCGTCTAGGATGCAGAAGCAGCTGGGCTTGCTCTGGAAGATGGCCAGGAGCAGGGCGACGGCGGTGAGGGTCTTCTCGCCGCCGGAGAGCTGGTTGATGCTGCGGGGCTGCTTGCCCGGGGGCTTGGCGATGACCTCGATGCCGGATTCGAGGAGGTCGATCTCGTCGGTCTCGACCTTCTTCGGGCCGTCGGGGGTGTCGATCTCCTTGATGAGGGGCATCAGGCGGACCTCGGCGCTGCCGCCGCCGAACAGCTTGCGGAACATGCCGTGGTTGCCGGCGAAGTGCTCCTGGATCTTCGTGAAGACCTCGCCGAAGCGCTCCTTGCTGGCGGCGTTGAGGGTGTCAATGAGCTCGGCGAGCTTCCTGGCGGCGTCGTCGATGTCGGCGACCTGGCGGATGAGCTCCTCGTTGCGGGCCTCGAGCTGCGTCTCCTCGTCGAGGGCCTCCATGTTGACGTTGCCGAGCTTCTTGATCTCGTCGCGGAGGGTGTCGATGGCCTGCTGGGCTTCCTGCTGGTTGATGCGGACGATGGCGGCGTTCGGCACCAGTGCGCTCGCCTGCGGCGAGCGACTGGTGGC
>JAEYVB010000148.1 GCA_023429345.1 Planctomycetota bacterium | reverse complement strand
CCGCCACGCCGTCAGCATCGCGATCCCCAGCAGGATCAGCTGCGTGATCACCACCCCGAACCACACCTGCCGCCGCGGCGGAAACGGCTCCCCCGACCGCAGCCGCCGATCCGATTGGATCGCCAGGTAGGGCATCAGCACGCCGACGATGAGCAGAAAGGCCGCCCGCAGAACCATCGCCCCATCCTACGGGATGCGGGGTAGCATCCCCCGCATGGCCCAGAGAGTCCGCATCACCGATGTCTCCCCCCGCGACGGCCTGCAGAACGAGCCCGGGGTCATCCCCGCCGCCGACAAGGCACGACTCGTCACGCTGCTCGCCGCCACCGGCGTCGACGAGGTCGAAGTCTCCAGCTTCGTCTCCCCCAAGTGGATCCCCCAGCTCGGCGATGCCGCCGAGGTCTTCGCCGCCCTCACCGATCTCCGCCGGCCCGCGCCCGTGCTCTCCGCCCTCGTCCCCAACGAGAAGGGCCTCGCCGCCGCCCTCGACGTCAACGCCCGCGCCGGCCGCCGCCTCATCTCCAAGGTCTCCGTCTTCACCGCCGCCTCCGAGACCTTCAGCCACAAGAACACCAACGCCTCGATCGCCGAAACCCTCAAACGCTTCGAGCCCGTCATCGCCGCCGCACACAAAGAAAGCCTCCTCGTCCGCGGCTACATCTCCTGCGCCATCGAATGCCCCTTCGAGGGCCCCATCGCCCCCGCCAAGGTCGCGCAGGTCGCCCAGGCCCTCCACGACATGGGCGCCGACGAGATCGACCTCGGCGACACCATCGGCGCCGCCGAGCCCGAGACCATGACCCTCCTCATCCACGGCCTCCTCTCCCGCCTCGGCGATGCCCTCTTCCGCTACACCACCGTCCACCTCCACGACACCTTCGGCCGCGCCGCCGAGTGCGTCGCCGAGGCCCTCGCCCTCGGCATCCGCTCCTTCGACGGCGCCGCCGCCGGGCTCGGCGGCTGCCCCTACGCCTCCACCCCCGGCAAGCGCGCCCCCGGGAACATCAGCACCGAGTCCCTCGTCCGCACCCTCCGCGATGCCGGCTTCGAGTGCGGCGTCGACGAGCAAAGGCTCGCCGAGGCCGCCGCCTTCGCCGCCTCCCTCCGGTCCGGGGCCCGCCCGTGATCCTCGCCCGCGCCGATGGCCCCATCGCCGTCATCTCTCTCAACCGCCCCGACAAGCGCAACGCCATGACCCCGGAGATGCTCAGCGCCCTCCGCCGCGCCATCGCCGATGCCGCTCCCTCCCGCGCCCTCCTCCTCACCGGCGAAGGAAAGGTCTTCTGCGGCGGCTTCGACCTCAAGCTCTGCCTCGAGCAGCCCGGCACGCTCGAGGACCTCCTCCGCGGCCTGCACGACTGCATCCAGGACCTGCGCTCGCTCCCCATCCCCGTCGTCATCGCCGCGCACAGCGCCGCCATCGCCGGCGGCTGCGCCCTCCTCGGCGGCGCCGACTTCATCGTCACCGACGCCGCGGCCAAGCTCGGTTACCCCGTCCTCCCGCTCGGGATCTCCCCCGCCGTCTCCGCCCCCTTCCTCAGGCTCCTCGTCGGCGACGGCCACGCCCGCGCACGGCTCCTCGACCCCGCCCTCATCTCCGGCCGAGAGGCCCTGAGCATCGGCCTCGTCTCCGACTGCACGAGCGCCGCGCCCGAGGTCCTCCCCCGCGCCCTCGAGATCGCCCGCGCCCTCGCCGACAAGCCCCCCGCCGCCCTCAGCGCCACCCGCGCCTGGCTCGGCGAACTCGAAGAATCCTTCGGCAGCCCCCCCGCCGCGGCCGCCCTCCACGCCTCGCTCGCCCTCGCCGGCTCCGACGAAGAGCGCGACCGCCTCCGCACCCTCTTCGCCCCCCGCCCCTGAGGCCCCCGACTTCGCCCGCAAAACCAAAGCACGCAAAAACAAAGGGAGCCCCTCGGCGGGGCTCCCTGGCACTCACACGTTCGCCCGCGCTTATGGGCAGCCGGCGGCGAAATCCTGCAGGAAGCAGGTGAAGTCCGCCACGTTCAGCACCGGGGCCGAGGTGCTCCCGTCGCAGTTGGCGTAGCACGCGACCGGCCCGCCCACCGTCAGGGTCGCCGGATCGCTGTACACGAGGTCGCACGCACCCAGGATCTCGCACACGTACGTGCCCTGGTGCTCCATGCCCACCGACGGGATGTGGTAGATCGCGCCCGTCGCGCCCTGCACGTTCGAGTTGTCCTTCCGCCACTGGTACGTCACCGGCCCCTGGTGCGACACGCCCACCGCCAGCGTCACCGGCTCGCCCGGCTGGACCGTCTGCGTCGAGGGCTGCAGCGTGAAGCCCGTGATCCCGCTCACCGTCACAACCGCCGGCTCGCTCGTCGCCGAGCCGCACGAGTTGGTCGCCACGCAGGTGTACGTCCCCTGGTCCGTGAGCGACACGCCGCTGATCGTGAACGTCGTCGACGTCGCCCCCGGGATGTTCGACCCGTTCTTCCGCCACTGGAACGTCGGCGCCGGCGTCCCCGACGCGTTCGCGTACAGCGTCAGGAAACCCCCCACGCACAGGTCCGCATCCAGCGGCTGGTCCGCGAACTGCGGGCAGATCACCCCCGACGAGGGATTGATCGACAGGTCGTACATCTGCACGCTCGACACCGAGCTCGCCGCCACCTTCAGGTAGTACGTCCCCGCCGCCGGCAGCGGCAACGCGACGATGGCCTCGGTCCCCCCCGCCGGCGCCGCCGCCGCCGTCCCCAGCACCGTCGCGCCGTTGGTCCCGTAGACCGTCAGGTTCAGGTCCGCCGCCAGGAGCGACGAGGTCGCCGAGCCCGCGCTGCACGAGCCGTTGGTGTTCTGCGGCCCGCTCAGGTACGAGATCCCCTTGGGCGTCAGTGTCACGTTCAGGTTCGCCGCGCCCGTGATCGTGAACTTGTACCAGTCCTGGTCCTGCAGCCGGTCGATGCTCATCGTCGTCGTGTTGCCGATCGGCATGCCCGGCACCACCGACGGCGTCGCCGTCGTCGCCAGCGGGATCGTCCCCAGGTCCTTCGCGACGCCCGCGCTGTTGTTCGGCTCGAACTGGTCGCCGTACCGCGCGTGCCCGGCCCGCACATCATCGTGCTGCGGCCCGTCGAAGCTCGTCGAGAGGTACGGCTCCATCAGCTTCGTGTTGTTGATCGGGCACACGTGCGCGATACCCAGCCCGTGCCCGTGCTCGTGCGACACCGTGTTCCGGAAGAATCGGTAGTCGCCCCCCGAGCTCTGCCAGTTCTCCGCCGAGTCCATCACCATGTCCCCGCCCTGCGGGTACATGTTGAACGCCAGCACGCCCCCGCCACCGTCCAGCGGACGCATCCCGATCCGGACCTGCCCACGCGTCGACCCCGACACCGTCGAGCCGTTCGAGTTCGGGAACGACGCCCCGTCGTCCCACTCCTGCCCGTTGTTCGTCACCCGCTGGTAGTTCACCCCCGTCACCGCGCCCCAGCGGTCAAACACCGCCTGCACCTTCGAGATCCAGAGCTGCCGGTTGTTCCCGAACTTCGCGTCCATGGTCGCAAACAGCGTGCTCGGCGAGTACCCCGACGACAGCCCCGGAAGCTGCGTCCCATCCGGCACCAGGCTCCACGTAAGCGTCGACGGAGGGATCCCCGCCCCGCTCGACCAGCTCCCGCCCCCCAGGTTGTAGTCCGTCCCCGCCTCCATCTTCTCCTGGATCAGCGCCATCACCTCCAGCGAGGGCGGACGCAGCGGGTCAAAGCAGTACGCCGCGGCCACCAGCGGCGACGTGTCCACCGCCAAAGCCGCCACCACGTCCGGCGTCCCCGCCCGCGCCGCCGCCCGGAGGCTCTCCAGATCCCGTGTCCCCGTGCTCAAGGCGATCGCCAGCGCCGCAACCGACAAGCCCACACCCGCCGCGGTCGCCACCGCAGCCGCCGAACGTCCCTGATTCGTCATGCTTCACTCCGCTTTTTGTAGCTATCCTAACAATACCCGCACATGGACGGTGTTCGGGCAGAAGTACCTGCCCATACGCAGATTTACCCTGCCAGATGCGGCCACCCTTTTCAACCCCCCCGGATACTTTCCACACCCCCCCAACCAAATCGGACCCTCCAACCCCTCCCCCTTCGTCCCCACCTCAGCCGCGGAGCGGCAAAAAGGGATAGCCCGGAGCGCAAGCCCCGGGTGAAGGTCGCCCACTG
>JAEYVB010000137.1 GCA_023429345.1 Planctomycetota bacterium | reverse complement strand
GCACCGCGGCGTTCGATTCCCCCTTTCACAGTGAAATACCCAGCGCTTTCCCGGCCGCAATCGGCGGGACGTCGCATCCCCCGGCGTTTGCACGCGCCGGACCGCCGCCCCGCGAGGGCGGAGTCAGGAACAGTCATGGCAGACCAGGGCATCCCGCTTATCGGCCCGATCCTCAACCGCATCATCGGCACGCGCAACGAACGGTTCGTGAAGCGCTACAACAGCCGCGTCGCCGCGATCAACGCCCTCGAGCCGCGGGTTCGGCAGATGTCCGACGCGGACCTACGGGCCATGCTGGGCGAGCTCCGCGAGAAGATCGCCAAGGGCGCCAAGATCGACGAGCTCCTGGTGGAGGCCTTCGCCATCGCCCGGGAGGGCATGGACCGGTCGGTGGGCATCCGCAACGTCTTCAATCCCAAGCACAACTTCGACCCGAGCCTGCTCCCGGAGCGGGTCCGGGGGCTCTTTGAGCAGGTCCGGGCCGAGATGGAAGCCCGGCCCCCGGCCGAGCCCGAGGGCGAGTGGCTGGGGCACACGGCGCCGCTCGCGGGGTGGCAGCAGGTCGATATCCCCAACGAGATCTACGAGGCCGTCCGCGAGATCTTCCCGGAGTCCCGGCCGCCCTTCCGAGCCCGGCCGTTCGATGTTCAGCTCATCGGCGGCATGGTCCTGGCGGGGGGCAAGATCGCGGAGATGCGGACGGGCGAGGGAAAGACGATCGTCGCGCCGCTGGCCTGCTACCTGGCGGCGATCGAGCACCGCAAGGTCCACGTGGTGACCGTCAACGACTACCTGGTGCAGCGGGACCGCGACTGGACCGCCCCCTACTTCCACGCCCTGGGGATGACCGTCGGCGCCATCCACCCCATGCACATGCAGGACGAGGCCGAGAAGCGCCGGATGTACAACTGCGATGTGGTCTACGGGACCACCGCGGAGTTCGGCTTCGACTACCTCCGCGACAACATGAAGCGGCGCGTGGAGGAGCAGGTGCAGCGCCGGCGCGACTTTGCGATCGTGGACGAGGTGGACTCCATCCTCATCGACGAGGCCCGGACGCCGCTGATCATCTCGGGGCCCGCGCACGAGGATAACCCCCGCTACGACCTGGCGGACCGGCTGGCCCGGCACCTGGTTGACAAGCAGAAGCCCTGGCAGGAGGGCGACTCGGTGGTCCTCAAGTGCAAGGAGCGGATCAAGGGCCTCGAGGGCGACATCCGCCAGGCGCGGGACAAGTCCACCGTCCCCGCGCTCCAGGAGCAGCTCAAGGCGGCGAAGGCCGAGCTGCCCAAGCTCGAGGCCGAGCGGAACAAGTTCAAGCAGTACTACGAGGTGGAGATGGAGCGCAAGGCCGTCCACCTCACCCACGAGGGGGTCGCCGAGGCGCAGCGGGCGGCGGGCATCGGGTCCCTGTATGTCGGCGAGAACATGGACCTGCCGCACCTCCTGGAGCAGTCCCTCCGCGCCCACGCGGTGTACCAGCGCGACCGCGACTACGTCATCATGCCGACGCCCGATCCGATGACCGGCCGCACCGAGCCGTCGGTGGTCATCGTGGACGTCTTCACCGGGCGCCCGATGATCGGCCGGCAGTGGTCGGACGGCCTGCACCAGGCGGTCGAGGCCAAGGAGAAGGTGCCGATCAAGCAGGAGACCCAGACCGTCGCCACGGTGACGATCCAGAACTTCTTCAAGATGTACAAGCGCCTGGCGGGCATGACGGGCACGGCCGACACCGAGGCCCAGGAGTTCCACGACATCTACAAGCTGGACGTGGTCTCGATCCCGACCAACAAGCCGGTGATCCGCCGCGACTTCGACGACCTGATGTTCCTCCGCGCCAAGGACAAGTGGGGCGCGATCGTGGACGAGATCAAGGCGTTCCACGACGTCGGCCGGCCCGTGCTGGTGGGCACCACGAGCGTCGAGAAGAGCGAGACGCTGGCCAAGATGCTCCAGGGCAAGCACGGCATCAAGCACGAGGTGCTCAACGCCAAGCAGCACGAGCGCGAGGCCCACATCGTCGAGAACGCGGGCGCGCTGGGCCAGGTCATGATCGCGACCAACATGGCCGGGCGCGGCACCGACATCAAGCTCGGGCAGTTCACGCGCGAGCAGCTCCTGGACCACTGGCTGCGGCGCGGCATCGCCCCGCGGACCGTCACCGTGGACATGACCGACGAGCAGCTCCGCGAGCAGGTCTACCGCAAGATCGGCTCCAAGGAGCTTGAGAAGAACAAGCGCGACGTCGAGACCATGCCGTTCCCCGAGCTCGAGCTGGCCCTCCTCCGGGAGTGGGCCGGCAAGCACACCTGGCTCGGCAAGAAGGTGGATTCGATGCCCGCCGACGAGCTCCGCGAGGCGCTCGACGCCTCCGGCCGCTTCCTGCTGCACCGCATCCAGTGGTTCAGGAACGTCGAGGAACTCGGCGGCCTGCACGTCATCGGCACCGAGCGCCACGAGGCGCGGCGCATCGACAACCAGCTCCGCGGCCGCTCGGGCCGCCAGGGCGACCGTGGCTCGACCCGCTTCTTCGTCAGCCTCGAGGACGATCTGATGAAGATGTTCGCCGGCGAGACGCAGATGAAGATCCTCGCCCGGCTGGGGATGAAGGAGGGCGACTCCATCGAGCACCCGCTGCTCACCAAGAGCGTCGAACGCGCCCAGCGGAAGGTCGAGGAGCGCAACTTCCAGGTCCGCAAGAACATCCTCGAGTACGACGAGGTGATGGAGCACCAGCGGCAGAGCTTCTACGGCCTGCGCCAGCGCGTGCTGGAGGGCCGGGACCTCAAGGGCCTGATCCTGGGCTATATCGAGGAGTCGGTGGAGGACGCCGTCGACGAGTACCTGGACCGCGACTACCCCAACCGCTGCATCGTCGATTACTCGACCGAGAAGCTGGACGTCTCCGTCCCGCCGGAGAAGCTCCGCAACCTCGAGAACTACGAGATCGAGAAGAAGATCAAGGACGAGGCCAAGGCCGAGGTCCGGGCGATGATCGACGTGACGCTCGGCGAGTACATCCCCGACGAGAGCGCCGAGCACAAGGTCGAGCTCGACGTCGGCGGGCTGATCAGCTGGGCCCGGACGCGCTTCGGCGTCGAGCTCACGCCACGCGAGCTCGAGACCACCGGCACCGAGGGGGTCCGCGCCCACGCCCGCCGCGTGCTGACCGAGGCCGCGGAGCAGCGGATCGACGAGACGGAGCTGACCGGCATCGACGACTACCTCAAGCCCCACTACGGCGCCCAGAAGCTGGTTGAGTGGGCCAAGGGCAAGTTCGGCCTCGACGTGTCGGTGGAGGAGGTGCTCAAGGCGCAGGCCGACAAGGACACCCCCGCCAGCGAGGCGATCATGAAGCACGTCCGCGAGATGTACAAGGAACGCGAGGTCTCCTACCCCGTCGAGTTCATGATGGACCTGACGATGATGCTGATGCGGCAGAACCCGCAGGCGGCCCTGGGGAACCTCGTCGCCGCGGCCAACCGCCGCTTCAATCTCGGATGGACGGAGGAGCGGGTCCGCTCCACCCCCCCGGCCAAGATCCGCGAGGAGCTCCTGGCGGCCTCGCGGCAGTTTGCCGAGAGCGGCCGGCTGGAGGAAGCCATCGCCGAGGCCCAGGCACAGCCCAACGACGAGGCCCTGGAGGCCCACTACCGGGAGAGGTACGGGGCGGGTCTCCCGGACTGGATGCGGCACCTGGAAGGCCAGGATCGCCTCGACGCCGTCGCCTCGCGGGTCGAGATGTTCCTCCGGCAGGAGCAGGTCCAGTTCGAGCAGACGGTGCTCCTCCAGACCCTGGACACGATCTGGAAGGACCACCTGTACGCCATGGATCAGCTCCGGGATGTCATTAACTTCCGGGCCTACAGCCAGCAGGACCCCCGGACCGAGTTCAAGCGCGAGGGCGCCAAGCTGTTCAAGCAGATGATGCAGTCGGTCCGGGACCGCATCACCGACGATTTCTTCAAGGTCCGGCTCATGCCGGCCCCGATGACAGCCCCGTCCATGCCCCCCACGCAGCCCCCGCCCCGCCCGGCCCCGGCCCGAACGCCCTTCATGGCCAGCTCCATCAGCGGCCCAGGGTTCGGCGGGGGAGGCCTGGGTACGCCCCCACCGCCTCCCCCGGGCGAGGGCGGGCCGACCTTGGCGTGACTCGGCTGCATCATCTGGAGCCCCCCGGGCGTATCAATCCACGTACCCATCGTGGGGCCGGTATGCTCTGCGCAGCCGGATGATCGGCGAACCCTCGCCCGCGGAGACCCGACACATGGATTCTCGCACACGCCGTCAGCCCACCGAGGCCTCCACCCACGTTCACGCCTTCAGCCTCATCGAACTGCTGATCGTCGTCGGGATCATCGTCATCCTGATTTCGATCTCCCTTGCCGTCGGCTTCCGGGTCTCAGGCTCCGGCAAGGTTCGGCAGACCGAGCAGACACTCCGGACCCTGGACCAGTCGCTGTCGGAGATGATCGCCAAGCTCGGCGGGACCAATCCGAAGCCCTACGTCGTTGATCCGCGGCCGGCCAACGTGGCCCAGACGAATCCTGCGAACCAGTTCGTCCAGCCGATCATCGACGGGGTCAACGAGGCCGACGGAGCGGTCATCAACAGCGTCGGCTTGTTCATGGCCCAGTGCCGCGAGATCCCGGCCGTCTTCGCCACGATTCAGGGGCTCCCGCCGAAGATCCTGAAGGACTACGACGCGGACGCCAACGGCA
>JAEYVB010000114.1 GCA_023429345.1 Planctomycetota bacterium | reverse complement strand
CTGTAGGTCAGCATCAGGACCCAAATGGGCCAGTGGGCCGCTGACTTTGGGTCCTTCGGCGCGTCGGTAATCATGGGGATCGTGCACAGGGCCGCGAGCAGCACACAGATCCCCGTCAGGATGCCGCCGGTCGACAGCCGCGGCCACGTTCGCCGGAGCCGGCGGATGGCCGGCCCGGCGCCGAGCGCCCCGCCGACGTACGCGACCCCCTCGGCCAGCCCGAGCAGAAACCGCTCCTGCTGACCGAAGGCGTAGGCGGTCTCGGCGATGAAGAACAACCCCACCGTGACGATCCCGGTCCCCAGGCTTCCGATGAAGCTGAAGGCAAGGGTCGCCCACAAGGGGGAGGGGGAGGTCCGGGGCTCGGCCGCGGCCGGTCGGGCCACGATGATCGGGGTGGACATGGGGATTGCCGCGCGACGTTGCCAGCGGGCGGCGGGGATCGTAGCATCCCGCCTCAACAGCGGGTCCTCGTAGCTCAATTGGATAGAGCGCTGCCCTCCGAAGGCAGAGGTTTCAGGTTCGACTCCTGACGAGGACGCTTCCGGCCCGGGTCACCGGGCCTTTTTCTTTGCGGCTTTCCCGGCCGTCGGGCGGGCCGGTTTGTTCCCGCCGACCGTCCCGCGCATCTGTTCCGAACGGACCGGGACATCCCGGCGCTCGCAGGCGACGCCGAATCGGGAGCAGATCGGGTGCATGCTGCAGGCTACGCCGCGGGCCTTGCACGCGCGGCGGCCGTGCCAGATCAGCATGTGCGAAAGATCGCACCAGCGCTCGCGCGGGAACTGCGCCATTAGCCATCGCTCGATGGCCTGAACGTTCGCGCCCTCGGGGACCAGCCCGAACCGCTTCGAGAGCCGCTCCACGTGCGTGTCCACCACGAACCCCATGTTGATGCCGAAGGCGTTACCGAGCACGACGTTCGCGGTCTTTCTGGCAACTCCCCGCAGCTCCAGCAGTTCCTCCATGGTCCGGGGCACTTCCCCCCCGTGCTGCTCAACCACCGCGGTCATGGCCTGGTGGACAGCCCTCGCCTTGTTGCGGAAGAATCCGAGGGACCGGACGTAGGGCTCGATCTCTTCCGGTGTGGCCTTCGCGTAGTCCGCAGGCGTTGGGAACCGCTTGAAGAGGGCGGGCGTCGCCTTGTTGACGCCTACATCCGTCGTCTGCGCGGAAAGTATGGTCGCGATGAGCAGTTCGTGCGGCTTGGTGTAGTCCAGTTCGCAGTGCGCGGTGGGGTACTCCGCCTCGAGCTCCGCCAGGAGATTGGATGCACGCGCCCGCTGTTCATCTGTCACGCGCGGCAGCTCGATGGGTATCCCCTCGAGCGTGACCCCCTGCGCCGGGCTCTTCCTTGCCCCATCCGCGGAAGCCTTTTTGATCCGTTTCGTGACCACCTTCTTTGCCATCGCGCCGGAGTCTACTCCGCCTTTCGTGGGTCGCGTCCGGCCTGCGAGAGCGACAGCAAGGACATCCAAAGCAGGCCCAGAACCACCAGCGCGGTCGCCGCGAAGAGTTTTCGTTCAAACTGGTGGCCCCGGTCGTACGCCTGCCGGAGGTCCTCGGCGGCGGGGCCCCCGCCGGCCGCGGCGGCTTTCCAATAGGCGTCCAGTTGCAGCCGGAGCTCCGGATCGAGCAGGTAAAAGCGATAGGCGAGGATGCCCACGACGACAATCAGGGCGATCGTCCGGACCAGGTTCAGTCCGCGCAGGCGGCGATCGTTGAGCGCGATCAGAGCGAGCGTCAGCCCCGCGCCGAGGGCCGAGACGGTCTGCAGAAGGTCGCAGACCGCAAAGAGGCGCTGAACGATGTGGCCACCGGCAATGCGGTAATGGGGCTCGCGGTAGGCGAGGTAGTCCGCCAGCATGGGCTCGAGCCCCTCCATGGTCCGAAAGACCAGCGGCGCGCCCGCCGCGATCATCGCCAGGGCGCCCAGCCAGATGCCCAGAGCCGTGATGTGTGCCCCCTCGGCCAGTCCTCGTCCGCGCGTCATGCCGCATGCTAGCCGCTCGCAGGGGGGATCCCGGCCCATGCAGCGAGGCCTGGATGACGCCTACAACCATGGGCCTGAATCCCGACCTCTCCATCTCCCTGGCCTCGCTGGAGCCGGCACCTGGTGCGCCCTGGGCCGCCGGGCCCCGCGCCGGGATCGATTGGGCCGCGGCCAAGGGGTTCCGTTCGGTGCAGCTCGACGCGGCGGCCGCGGGCATCCGCCCGCGCGACCTGGACCGCTCGGCCCGCCGGGACCTCGCCGCCCTCCTGCGTCGGACGCAGCTCCGTTTCACTGGCCTCGATCTCTGGATCCCCTCTGAGCACTTCGTCGACTCCGCCCGCGTGCAGCGGGCGACCGAAGCCACCATGGCCGCGATCGATCTCGCCGCTGATCTGGCCCGACTGGTCGAGTCTCCCCGGGGCGGCTTGGTCGGCATAGCGCTCCCGGCGGCGGTGCCGCCGGCCCTTGTTCAGACGCTCTGTGCGTACGCGGAGAGCCGCGGCGTGGATTTGGCGGATCACACAGTGCGCGATACCCGGCCGGACGCACGTCTGGGCGTCGGGCTTGACCCTGCCGGGCTGCTCCTGGCCGGACAGGACCCGGTGGCGCTCGCCGCTCGCTGGGGGACCGCGGTCCAGTGCGCCCGCCTCAGCGACGCGAGCGCGGTCGGCCGCGTCGCGGTGGCGGGGGCGGGCTCACGCCTTGATGTCAGGGCTTATCGGGCGACCCTGGACGTGCTCGGCTACTCCCGCAATGTAGTCGTGGACGTCCGGGGCGTACGCGATCAGGTTCAAGCGCTGATGCGGGCTCGCGAGGTCTGGGACCCGGCGCCCTGATCCTGGCCCGCCGCCAGCGTGAAGTGGAAGGTCGAGCCGGCACCGGGAGCGCCATCGACCCAGATCGTCCCGCCGTGGCGTTCAACAACGGCCCTGCAGATGGCCAGGCCGACGCCGGTGCCCTCGTACTCTTCGGCGTGCAGGCGGATGAAGGGCTCGAAGATCCGCTCGGCCCGCTTGGGATCGAGACCGATGCCGTTGTCCTGCACCTGGAAGTGCCACATTCCATCCTCGCGTGCCGCCCGCACGTGGACGACGGGCCTCTGGCCGGCGGGCTGGTACTTCAGTCCGTTGCCGATCAGGTTCTGCATCACCTGCACCAGCATCGCCTCATCGCCCAGAATCGTCGGAAGCGGCTCGACCTTGATCTCGGCCTGCCGTTCCTGAATGACGATCTTCAGATTGCGGAGCGCCTCGCGCGCGATCTCGTTCATGTCCACCGGGGCCGCCGGGGATGTCTCCGCGCTCGCGCGGGAGTAATCGAGGATGCCGCGGATCAGCCTCGCCATGCGGAGCGTGCTCTCGAGCGTCTCCCCCACGAAATCCTTTGATTCGGGGTCGAGCCGGTCCCCCGAACGTTTGGTCAGGCCCTCGAGCCCGGTCCGGATGGCGCGGAGCGGCGCCTCCAGGTCGTGGGCGACGACGCGCGCGTAGCGCTCGAGCTCGCGGTTGCTGCGTTCGAGATTCTCCTTGCTGCGCTCGAGTTCCCGACGCTGCTCCTCGATCGTCCGGCGGAGCTGGCAGACCTCGACGGCGTTCTGGATGGCCTGCTGGAGCGAGTCGGGCGTGAGATTGTGCTTGACCAGGTAATCCTGGGCCCCCCATTTCATCGCCTCGACCGCGACGGTCTCGTCGCCCTGCCCCGTAAGCATGACCACAGCGACCTCGCCCGGACGGGACTCGACGGCAAGGTCCGCGAGGAACTCGAGCCCGGTCATGTCGGGGAGGCGGTAATCCAGCAGCACGCAGTCCGGGAGGAACGATTTGAAAAGCGACAGCCCCTGGTCCGCCGACTCGGCCTCCGCGACCTCGAAATCGTCGTCGAGACCGGACAGCAGTCTGCGGTAGACGGCCCGATCCTCCGGGCTGTCGTCCACGATAAGCAGTCGAAGCGTTTGCGCCGCGCTCCCCGCCATTATCGCACCTCTCCACGCGGCAGGACAACCGTGCTCAGCCAGTACTCGGCCACCAGTTTGATCAGCTTCATGTATTGTTCGAGATCGACGGGCTTCTGGATGTAGCTGTTCGCCCCCAGGCGGTAGCAGATCTCGATATCCCGGTCGTCCGACGACGTCGTGAGCACCACCACCGGGATCGCCCGGAGGCTCGCATCCTTCTTGATCATGGCAAGCGCCTCGCGGCCGTCTGTTCCCGGGAGGTTCAGGTCAAGGAGGATCAGGCTGGGCCGGGGCGCGGCGTACTCGTCGGCGAACCGGTCCCGGTGGTGCAGGTAGTCCATCAGCTCGTCGCCGTCCTGAGCGCGCATGATGGAGGAGTTGATGCCGGAGCGGGCGAACGCGCGGCAGGTGGCCTCGAAATCTTCGGGGCTGTCCTCCACGATCAGGATGGCGGGGCGGTGCTCGTTCATGTCAAGGTCGATCAAGCCAGGTTCGCTCGGTTGCTCGTTCCAGGGTGAGGTTGATGCGGGCGCCGCCGCCCTCCCGTTCGCGGATCCACATGGTACCGCCATGGCGCTCGATGATGCGCCTGCAGGCCGTCAGCCCGGCGCCCGCCCCGCCGCCGTAGCGGTCTCGCGGATGAAGCCGCTTGAACATCCGGAACACCGTTTCGCGGTGCCGCTCGGGGATTCCCAGCCCGTCATCCTCGACAAAGACAGGCACACGCCCGTCCGGGAGCAGTTCGGACGACCCGATCCGGATCGTCCGGCTGGGCCGATCGCTGAATGTGGCAGCATTGACGATCAGATGCATAAAGACTTCCGCGAGCCGGTCGGGGTCCGCAATCACCCGCGGCAGCGAATCGATCTGCACCTCCGCGTGGCAATCCCGCAGCACATCGCCCAGAGATCCGACCACGCCCCGCACGAGGTCGCCGAGGTTGATCGGCCGCGGCCGAAACTCCGCCCGCGAGAGCCGCCCGACGTGGAGCATCGCGTCGATCAACCGCTCCGACCGCTGCGCCAGCCGGCGCACGGATTCCAGCCGCGTTACCGACTCTTCGTCGAGCCTGTCGGCGGCATCCTCCAGCACGAAAGAGGCGTAGTTGTGAATCCCCCGCAGCGGCTCCTTCAGGTCGTGCGATGCCACGGACGCGAACTCTTCCAACTCCGCGTTCTGCCGCTCGAGCCGGGCGTTCGCGGCGGCCAGGCGCGAGCCTTCCCGGGCCAGCCAGGCCGTTGAGTCCCGGCGTTCATCGACATCCATACCCGCGCCGGTGTATCCGAGCAGCACACCGTCCTCGCGGACGATCGGGGCGCATTGCTCGTGAACCCAGCCGTACTCCCCTCCCGAGCGGCGGAGGCGGAATTCAACCGTGAAGGCGCGGCCGCGCCGCTCGGGCCGATCCCGCAGGGCCATGTACCGAGCGCGATCGTCCGGGTGCACCCCCTCGAGCCAGCCGAATCCGGCCTCCTCGTCGTGCGGACGGCCTGTCCATGCCAGCCAAGCCCGATTGAGATACGTTCGTGAGTCGTCGGTGTCGGAGATCCACACCAGGGCGGGCGAGCAGTCCAGCGCGAGCCGATACGGGCCCGGGTCGAGGTGATTCAGCACCACCGACCGCATGTGAGAGTCCCTGGATGCACTGGTGCTTCGCAGTTCCATGCCCATCCCATTCCAGCAGCCGGCCGCCGCATACCAAGCGACCCGGCTCGGCGTTTCTGCTGCTCCGAGTGGCCGTCATAGAACTGTTGGGGGATCGGATTAATCCAGAATGAAAAAATCGGTCAGACTCATGAATCTGGGTTCATTCGACCGGAGGGCATATGGCTCGCGAGGCACGCGGGGTACCGCTCCCACCGTCGCGGCCAAGCAAAAACCCCCGCCGGCCGCGAAGCCAGCGGGGGCTGCGAAGGGAATGTGCCGTCTAGGAACTCACGGGCAACCCGCGGCGAACGCCTGCAGGAAACACGTGAAATCGGCCACGTTGAGGACCGGCGCCTGGGTGCTGTTATCGCAGTTCGCGTAGCTGTCCCCCGCCGCGAAGCGGGTCAGGAAACACGTGAAGTCCGCCACGTTCAGGATGGGGGCGAGCGTGCTGCTATCGCAGTTGGCGTAGCAGGCCGTGCCGCCAGCCGGGGCGATGGAGATGTTGTCCCAGGCCGTGACGTTCCCGGGGAGGCTGGTCCCCGCCCCGCCGCCCGTGAACAGACGGATGTCCGTCGGGAGCGCGTTGGTGGACCCGGGCCCGCCCAACAGGTACCAGCCGAGCCCGGAAACATCCAGGGTGGTCGCGACCCCGCCCAGCGTGAGGTTCTGGATCGAGACCTCCAGGATCTGTGCGGTGTCGAAGTCCCATTTGGCCCGGCAGCGGTACCAGTTGTTCGCCGGCAGATCCTGCCACGCCGCCCCGGGGCATTCGAAGCGAACGACGGTGGGCGCGGCCGCGGTGTGGAAGCCAAACGCGATGTGGAAGTGGTCCGCGGACGCCGTGTAATCGGTGATCGTCGGGTGCGTCGCGAGCAGGGTGGGCCCGTAGCTCATCAGTTGCTGGAAGTAGCGCCCGGTCGTCGAGGGTTGCAGCGAGAAGCTCCCGAGGTTGTCGCCGGCCGGCAGCGTCCCGTTGTAGAGGCCCGTGCAGTCAAACTCGGCCTCCCAGACGCCCCCGGCGGAGAAGTCGATCGTGTGCTGCATCCGCGCAAAGGCCGCATTCCCGGCGTGCGTTCCGACCACGAACTGCGAGCCGCCCGACGGATTCACCGCGAAGCCCAGCGGGTTGCCCGCGTATTCGTGCACCACCCCATCGGCGCTGCCGCTCACGGGGTTGTACCAGCCCTGCTGTCCGCCGCCGCCGAAACCGGCCGTGAGCGCCACGCCGGCCACCGAACCGCTGTAGGTCGGCGCCTCGAAGTCCGCCGAGAACGCCTGCCCGGACGCAACGCCCCCGGCTGAGGCGACCAGCGCCGCCCCGGACCACACCGCAACACGACGAATGTTGAGCACGTGCACCGTTGATTCTCCGCTTACGAATGAACAGATTCGCGGCCTACCGGCCGCGTCGGCCCACGCGAGCCGAAGCTCGGCGCCTCCGCTAGGTACAGCGCCGAGCGTCCTCTCTTCCGTGCCAGCCCGCCGCGGTGTGCGCGCGGCACACACCCCGAAAGGGCCACCTCACTCTCAAAGCTTTTCTCTGAACTCCGCTACCGACCAACAACCACGAGGGACCAGAACGGCCCAGTGCGGAATCGCACCGTGGTACGGTTTACCTGATTCTGCCCCGCGCGTCAAGTCCCATCCGATCCGATTTCCCGTTTCCCCGCTCCGACGCTATCGTTGACCATGCGGGCCGTAGTCCTGGCGGACGAATCCTTTGCCGCACGCGAGCGGGCCCTTCTCTCCAGGCTCGAGATCGGCCTCGTTGATGAGGGGCTCCGCGTCGTCCATGCCATCCCCGTTGGTGCCGAGTCGTGGTATCAGCCCGAGGTGTTCTCCCACCTCGTCACCTACGCCGCCGAGGGCATCGGCTTCAGCCTCCGCTGGCGCGTCCAGAAGCTGCTGAAGGAGATCCGCGATCGCTCGGAGGCCGTCGATTCGGACCCCGATATCATCCACGTTTTCGGCCACCCGGCCTGGGAGGTCGCCATCGAACTGGCGCGGCAGACCCGCGCTTCCCTGGCGTTCGAGATCTGGTCCGCCGAGCTGATCGGACCCGCTACTCGACTCCGTCTCCCCGGCGAACTCCCGCCGCCCGTGTTCTTCGTCCCCGATCCGGCTATCGAGCGGGCCCTCCGTGCTGAGGACCCCGGAATCCTCGTCCGCCTCACACCCTGGGGCGTGCACGCGAGCACCCCCGCGCGCGAGATCCTGCGCCCCGGCAAGGCCGTCTCCGTCATGGTGGATGCCAGCGGCCGCGCCGCCGCCGCCGTCAAGAGCGCGCTCGAGGGCCTCGCCGCTGCCGCCGTCCGCGCGCCCGAGCTCATGATCTTTGCCGAGTCCGACGCCATTCAGCTCGCGGGGCTCTGGCCGATGGTCCGCCGGTTCGGGCTGGCCGACCGGTTCACGCTCATCCCCGACCTCGAAGCGCGGCGCGAGCTCTCCCTCCGCGGCGACATCCTGTGCCTCCCCGACGGGCGCGGCGAGTTCCGCAGCCTGACCCTCGACGCGATGGCCGCGGGGATGCTCGTGGTCGCCTCGGCCGATCCTCTCATCAGCATCCTGCTCGAGGGGCGCACCGCCAAGCTGATCGACAAGTCCGCATCCGAACGGTGGGCGGCCGCCATCACGTGGGCGCTCGACGACCGCGACGCGGCCCGCCGCCTGGCCTCCAGCGCGCGAGAGCACATCCGAACGACTGCCCGCCCAAGCGGCCACGTCGCCTCGGTCGTTGATGCTTACGAGTGGATGACCTCGCGCGAATCGATCCCCTTCCAGCCCCCGGCGTGACCCCCCGTCCGATAGCCCTGTGAAGCTGGGCAAGCTGCGCTCCAACAAGACGGAATACCGCTGAAATCGGCTGAGTTCGGCTACGAAAGATTCAAGTTGTCGTTTATGCTGAAGGCGCGGCGATTGGCCGCGGGACGCCGGCTCGGACGGATCCGCGCAGGCGCGTGCGTTCTCCCGCGATCGCTCGCAGGAAAGGGGACACCATGCTCGGTCCCGTGCTTCTCTCGGCCGCCGTTTGCGGCGGGACTCCCTACACGCCCACCAACTACGACCGGCCGGTCGCCTCGCTGCCGGCTTATCCCTACTCGGTCGCTGATGATGTGCGCCGCCCTGGCTTCAACGGCCGTCTGCACGTCACCCGCCCGATCATCGGCGGCCTTCCCGGCCATTATCCGCAGGCGCACCACGAACCCGGCCCGGAGGCATACGGCGCGTACCTCAACCAGTGCGAGGCAGTGCCCGTGCGCATCGGCCTCCTGACCATCTCTGTCAGCCCCTGGGCCGCGTGGCACGAGCAGGGCCACGACGACATCGAGTACGCCCGCCAGTTCTGGCTGAAGGAGAACGGCTACACCGGCGGCGTGCGCACCTTCGTCAACGACGTCTACCTCTTCGAGGCCGTCGAGCAGCTCCGGGATGAGCCCCGCGCCGCGAAGCCCGAGCCCGCGGCCATCATCGAGCTTGCCCCGGACGCCCCGCGCCACAAGCGACGCCTTCGGGTGGATGCGACGCCGGCGCGGGGCGCCACGGCGGCAGCGGCCATCCTTCGGCAGGAGGGCGTGATGCGCATCTCCTGGCCGGATGCTGCCCCCGCCGACGCCGTCGCGAGGACCATGGCAAACGGCGGCACGATTGTCGTCGGCCAGCGTTGGCCGGTGATCACCGCCGCAAGATGAGTTTGTGCATTGGTGCCACGGTCCACGCCACTTCGGCGTGGCCCGTGATGCAGGTGGCCCCGCGAGCGCAACCGGTGTCACTCGCTGCGCCGCGTTGGGGTCGCATGGCTGTGGGCATGCTCAACCGCCGGCGATGCGCCGCCGCGCCTCCGCCACAGCCCCCCTCACCGCCTCCGGCCCCGTCCCCCCGAGCACGTTACGCCTCCCGACCGATGCCTCCAGCGTAAGCGCGACGAACACATCGTCCGCGATCCGCGGATCCACGGCCCGGAGATCGTCCAGTGACAGCCCCTCCAGCGGAATCCCGCGAACAATCGCCGCCCTCACGCCCCGCCCCGCGATGTCATGCGCCTCCCGGAACGGAACGCCCTTTCCCACCAGATAATCCGCCAACTCCGTCGCGTTCGAGTACCCGCCCGCCGCGGCCGCCCGGCAACGCTCCCGGTCCACCGTCATCCCCTCCAGCACCCGCGGCACGATCCGCAGGCACAAAGACAGCGCCGCCATCGCGTCAAACAGCGGCTCCTTGTCCTCCTGCATGTCCTTGTTGTACGCCAGCGGCAGCCCCTTGAGAGTCACCATCAGCGCCGTGTGCGCCCCGACGATCCGCCCGCACTTCCCGCGCATCAGCTCCAGCGCATCGGGGTTCTTCTTCTGCGGCATGAGGGATGACCCGCTGGTGACCGAGTCGTCCAGCTGCACAAAGCCGAACTCGGAGGTGCACCACAGGATCAGCTCTTCCGCAAAGCGAGAAAGATGCACAGCGCAAAGCGAAGCCGACGCGAGCGTTTCGATCACGAAGTCCCGGTCCGAAACGGCATCCAGGCTGTTGGCGGTGGGGGCGTCGAATCCCAGTTCTCGGGCGAGCGTCACGCGATCGATCGCGTAGGCCGTCCCGGCCAGCGCCCCCGCCCCGAGCGGACATACATTCACCCGCCGCCGCGCCGCGGTAAACCGCTCCGCATCCCGGTCGAGCATCTCGAAGTACGCCAGGGCCCAGTGGGACAGCAGCACCGGCTGCCCGCGCTGGAGGTGCGTGTACCCCGGGACGAATGTATCGATCTCCCGCTCGGCGAGTTCCACAAGAGCCCTCTGCGCGTTCCTGACCTCCGCCAGCCGGGCGTCGAGTTCCTCCCGGACCCACAGGCGCAGGTCCGTCGCGACCTGATCGTTCCGCGAACGCCCCGTGTGCAGTTTCTTACCCAGGTCCCCGACCGCCCTGATGAGCTCCGTCTCCACCCACGAGTGCACATCTTCCTGCCCCGACCCCAGGGGCGCATCGGGCTGCTCTTCCGCGAGGTGCAGGAGATCGTTGAGCGCTGACACCAGCCGCGTATGCTCATCGCCCGTGATGACCCCTACCCGCCGAATCGCCCCCGCCCACGCGATCGAGCCGGCAATGTCCTGCTTCAGCAGCGTGTAGTCAAACCCCAGCGAGTCGTTGATCTCGCGAAACAGCGGATCGGCCGCCTTCGAAAACCGTCCGGTGGCCATGCCGCGGTCTTGATTCACTGGCACTCTCCGGGCTGCGCCTTCGATTCCGGATTCCACTTCTCGTGTGCAAGCGTGTCGGAGGCAAACCCGGCGTGACCGAGGAGATCACGGAAGTCCCAGTTGCCGAGCTCGATTGCTTCGCGAAGACGATCAACGCGGCCGCCGCTCACTTTGAGCGCCGCGCGACGGCAGCGTGCATTTGCGAGACCGCGCTCGAGCATTCTTTCCGCCGTGTCCCAGTCACCTTGCGAGAACATGACGTGCAGACGCTGAACGGTGCCCTCGTCGAGCGGTTCGTGCTGCCAGCCGGGTACAAGAGGCGTTCCCATGCGAGCGCTCCTAGTCGGCCCGATTCAGCTGAGAAGCCTTCATCGCCCGGATCCGCTCCGGCAAACTCAGCAGCCGGATGAATCCACCCGCATCCTTCTGGCTGTACACCTCCTCGCCCTCAAAGGACACCATCTTCTCAGCATACAGCGAGTGCGGGCTCCTGCGGCTGATCGCGGTAGCCTGCCCTTTGAACAGGCGCACCGTGATCTCGCCCGTCAGCGGCTCGGCCATCTTCTCCGCGCACGCCCACAGGGCCTCGCGCAGGGGTGTGAACCAGCGGCCGTCGTAGACCAGCTCCGCGAACGTCAGGCCCAGGTGCTCGCGGTAGTGCCGCGTTTCGCGGTCCAGGACCAGTTCCTCGAGCGCTCGCAGTCCTTCCACGAGCACGGTCCCGCCCGGCGTCTCGTAGAGGCCGCGAGACTTCATGCCGACGCGCCGGTTCTCGACGAGGTCGATCCGTCCGACGCCGTGCGCTCCCGCGATCCCGTTGAGCTTTTCAACGATCTCCCACGCCTTGAGCTTCTTCCCGTTCAGGGCAACCGGCCGTCCCCGCTCGAAGCCCAGCGTCACATTCTCCGGCTTCTCCGGCGCTCTCGCCGGGTCCACGGTCAGCATCCACGCGTCGTCCGGCGGCGGGTTGGCCGGGTCCTCGATCGTCCCGCCCTCGTGCGAGATGTGCCAGAGGTTGCGGTCACGCGAGTAGATCTTGGTCGCGCTCGCCGTCGTGGGGATATTGCGCTGCTTGAGATAGTCGATCATCGCGAGGCGGCCGGACAGATTCCATGCATCCATGCGCCAGGGCGCGATCACCTCCATCTCCGGCGCCAGCGCCGCGAACGCCGACTCGAACCGCACCTGGTCGTTGCCCTTGCCCGTGCACCCGTGGGCCAACGCCGTGCAGCCGGTCTTTCGCGCGACATTCACCTGCGCCCGGGCGAGCACCGGTCGGGCGATGGCCGTGCCGAGCAGGTACCTGCCCTCGTAGATCGCGCCCGCGATCATCGTCGGCATGGCGAACTCGTCGATGAACTCGGCCTTCAGGTCCACGATGTGGCACTCGGCCGCGCCGGAGTCCTTGGCCTTCTTGTCGACGCCGGCCAGCTCGTCCGACCCCTGGCCGACATCGCCGACCACGCAGACGACCTCCGCGCCCGGGATGTTCTCTCGCAGCCACGGCACGATGCACGAGGTATCAAGACCGCCGGAGTATGCAAGTGCGATTCGCTTGGGCATGTAATCGTGTCCTGGCTAAGTCGGGTGTCGTTCTTCTAGGAGGGCCTGCTGAGGAGTTCGACCATGAGCGCGTTCTGGACGTGCATCCTGTTCTCGGCCTGGTCGTACACAAGGCTCGTCGCCGCATCGATGACGCCGTCAGTGACCTCCGCCCCGCGGTGCGCGGGGAGACAGTGCATGAACCAGGCCGGCTTCCCGCCCCGCCCCGCCAAAGCCATCATCTCCTCGTCCACACGGTAGTCGGCAAACGCCGCCATCCGCCGCACCTTCTCCCCCTCATCCCCCATCGACACCCACGTGTCCGTGTACACGGCCGCGGCCCCGCGCACGGCGTCCGGGTCGTGGGACACCGTGACCGAGCCACCGGACGCCGCGGCCAGCGCCCGCGCCTCGGCCAACACCGCGGCCTCGGGCTCGAATCCCTCGGGACAGATCACCCGCAGATCGGCCCCGAGCAGCCCCGCCCCGTGCATCAGGGATGCGCACACGTTGTTGCCATCGCCGATGTACGCGAGCGGGAACCCGCGCAAGGCGTCCACCGAGCCTAGCCGCTCCACGAGCGTGAAATAGTCCGCCAATGCCTGGCAGGGATGCTCCATGTCGGAGAGCGCGTTGATGACCGGCACGCGGCAGTGCTCCGCCATCTCCACCAGCACCTCGTGCGAATACACCCGCGCCACCACGCAGTCCACCCACCGCTCCAGGTTCCGGCCGTAGTCCTTCACGCTCTCGCGGTCACCGATCCGCTCCTTCGAGTGGTCGAAGTAGATCGCCTGCCCGCCCATCTTCTGGGGACCCACCTCGAACGTGACGCGGGTGCGAAGCGACGGCTTCTCGAAGAGCAGGATTACCGTCTTGCCGGCGAGCGCCGCGCGGAAGGGGGCGATATCCGCCTTCGAGGCCGCGGCCGTCTCGAACAAGCCAGTGACCTCCTCGCGCGAGAGGTCCGCCAGCGACAGGAGATCCGCTCCACCCAGACCCTGCCGCTTGCTCCCCGAACGAACCGTCCTCGTCTCCGCAATCACCTGCGTCACTTCATGCTTCCTTTCACGTCGCTGTCGCGACCGCCTCGCCAATGTCTTCCCCCAGTTCTCGTCTGTGTCTCTCTGTGCCTCTGTGGTGAAACCAGTTCTTACTGAACGACGACCGTCCCTGCCGCTTCTCGCCGCGCAATCCGCACCAGATCTCCCGGCCGGTTGAACGAGGCGATGATGGTGGGGGCCCCGCTCGCTTTCGCGGCCGAAACCGCCGCCCTCGCCTTCGGCATCATTCCGCCGCGGATCACTCCTTGGGAGATGAGCCTCTCGATTCCGCGACCGTCGATCCGCTCGGTCCGCTTCCCGTCCGCCCCGAGAATCCCCTCGACATCCGTCAGCAGCACCAGCCCCCGCGCCCCGATCCGATAGGCGATCTCAGCAGCCGCGTCGTCCGCATTGACATTCAGCGGCCGCCCTCCAGAGTCGTAGCCAATGGAGCACAGCACTGGCAGGAAGCCGTTGGATGTCAGCACACGCAGCAGGTGTCCGGGATAGTCATCCCTGTCGCTAACGACCGACCCGACCCTTCCCAGATCCTGTCCACCGGGCGCCATCCTGCGCTTCACGTGCGAAAGCCGACCATCCGATAGGCACAGCCCGACCGCGCGGAGGTCTGGATCGCCAGACTGGGCATGGAGCGCCCCGACGATCGCTTTGTTCACTCGTCCCGCCAGAACACCGACGACCTCCTCAATCTGGTCGTCAGGAGTTACCCGCAACTCTTGCACTCGGTGCGTGCTGAAACCCAGCCGATCCAGATGTGCATCGACAGCCCTTCCGCCTCCGTGCACGAGCACCAACTGCCCGGCCAGAGAACGAAACGTAGAAGCCAGCGCCTTCCAGAGGGCAGGAGTCTTCAGCGGCTCATCAACGCCCGCCCCGCCGATCTTCACGACCAGCGGCCCCGTCAAAGCAGCCCCTCAGTCTCGGGCAGCCCGAAGCGGATGTTCATGCACTGCAGCGCCTGCCCGGCCGCCCCCTTCACGAGGTTATCAATCGCGCTCACAAGGATCAGGTGGCGGCCGTCCTCATCGCAGGCCCAGCCGATATCGCAGTAGTTCGTTCCCCGCACGCCCGCGATACTCGGCCACACCTCAGCGCCAAGGAGTCGGACGAACGTCTCGCCGCCGTACGCGGACCGCAGCGTCTCCCCGACGCGTGCAGCGGTCCATCCCACCGCCAGGTCCACGTGAATCGTCGAGAGGATCCCGCGGTCGAACGCCCCCAGGTGCGGCGTGAACACAACCCCCGTCCCGCAGTGCAGGTTGATCTCAGGATTGTGCCGATGCTTCAGCACGTTGTACGGCTGCAGGCTCACCTCGCAGAAATGGACTTTCGCCGTCGGCGTCCGCCCCGCCCCGCTCACACCGCTGGTCGAGTCCACGACCGGACGCCGCCCCGGCTCGACCGCCGCCGCCCGCACCAGCGGCGCCAGCGGCAGGATCGCGGACGTCGGGTAGCACCCGGGCACCGCCACCAGCCGCACGCTGGAAGATGCAAGCTTGGCGCGGTTCAGCTCCGCCAGCCCGTACACCGCCTTCTCGAGCCATCCTATGGCACCGTGATCGAACCCGTAGTACCTGGGATAGTCCTCCGCCCGAAGACGGAACCCCCCCGAAAGATCGAACACGACGGACTCCGGCAGCACGCGCAGCAGTTCCGGAGCGAGTTCCACGCTCGCCTCGTGAGGCGTGCACAGGAAAACCGCATCCGGCTGCAATGCCGCGATAGCGCCCAGCTCAGCCGCACGCACGAGACCGCCATCCGGCAGGCGCATCCCCCGCAGCCGCGGGTGCAGGTCCCCCATCGCGGCGGCGTTCTCGTCCCTCCGTGAAGACCCGAACAGCCCGACAATCTCCGCCCCCGGATGACGCAGCAGGAGCGCACACAGCTCGGCGCCGCTGTACCCCGTCGCACCGACAATGACCGCCCGGATCTTCGCCATCGTCACCAACTCTATCGCTCTGCTCACTTCAGCCCCGCCATCACCCTCAGCTGCCGCAGCACCCGCGCCGCATCCCGCGAGTTCCGGGTCGCCACAAAGATCGTGTCATCCCCCGCGATGGTCCCTAGGACGGGCTTCAGCCGCGCCCGGTCGAGTTCCAGCGCCAGGAGCGGCGCACGACCGGGGCCCGTGTGCAGTACCGCCATGGTCCCGCCCGACTCCGCCCGCACGAGGTACGACTGCACCGCTCGCTGCAGCTCCCCATCCCCGACCGGCAGCGTCGGCAGATGCTCGGGAACGGCGTAGCCCGCCGGGCCCTTCATCACGCCCAGCTCCCGCAGATCACGCGACAGCGTCGCCTGCGTGACGCTGAACCCCTCGGCGCGCAGCAGCCCCGCCAGCTGTTCCTGGCTGGACACCGGGCCGGCCTGGATGAGGTGCAGGATCCGCTGCTGCCTGCGGGGCTTGTCGAGCATGGCATAACTATACGGAGTGATGAATAACAATGCAAGGGGGCGTGCCCCACCCCCGGTCCCCCGGCGGCGACGCCGTCAGAGGCGCCAAGACCCTCCCGGGATGACCCCATTCTTTCTGGCGGAGCGCTGCAAGATTCCGCTCCCTCGGCAACATCTGCCTCCGGGGGGGACCGCCGTCGATAGGGGGCCCCCTGGGCCAGCCGGCCCAACCGCATCGGGATCCACCAAGGAGCTGTCCATGCGCACGCACCGCACCCTGCCCGCCCTCGCTCTCGCCTGCCTCGCCGGTTCCGCCGCCGCCCAGGTCACACCGGGCGCTTTCGGCATCGACCTCGCCCCCGCGGCCAACGGCATGGTCGCCCCCATCCTCGGCGTCCCCTCCAACGACGGCTCCAACCGCCTCTTCATCGTCGACCAGACCGGCAAGGTCTTCATCATCCAGAACGGACAGCTCCTCCCAACCCCGTTCCTCGACGTCTCAAGCGAGATCGTCACTGTCAACACCGGATTCGACGAGCGCGGCCTTCTCGGTCTCGCCTTCCATCCCGATTACGTCAACAACGGACGGTTCTTCATCCGCTACTCCAAAGCCCGTGTCGGCGTCAGCGGCGAGCCCTGCTTCGGCACCAGCCGCGGCTGCCACGAAGAGATCCTCGCCGAGTACCGCGTCAGCAACGCGAACCCCAACCTTGCCGATCCGACCAGCGGCAGCATCCTTTTCCGCGTCGATGAGCCCGAGTTCAATCACAACTCCGGCGATGTCGTGTTCGGCCCCGACGGGCTCCTCTATTTCACACTCGGCGATGGCGGCGGCGCCAACGACGGTCTTCACCTCCCCACCCTGCCGCACGGCCCCACCGGCAACGGGCAGAACACAAACGTCGCCCTCGGCAAGATCCACCGGATCGATGTCGACAGCGGGAGCCCCTATGCCATCCCGCCCAGCAACCCCTTCGCCAACTCGCCCGGCCTCGACGAGATCTACGCCTGGGGGCTCCGAAACCCTTACCGCTTCAGTTTCGACGACGGTCCCGGCGGCACCAACCAGATGTACCTCACCGACGTCGGCCAGAACCTCCTCGAGGAGCTCAATATCGGCCAGCTCGGCGCGAACTACGGGTGGGTCATCATGGAGGGCACCAACTGCTTCGATCCCTTCAACCCCACGGTGCCGCTCGCCAACTGCAACCAGGCAGGCCTGACCCTCCCGATCGCCACCTACGGCCGCTCCATCGGCATCTCGATCATCGGCGGATTTGTGTACCGCGGCGGGCAGGTCCCCGCGATGAACGGCAAGTACGTGTTCGGAGACTTCAGCACCTCATTCGGGTCGCCGGACGGGCACCTGTTCTATCTCGACCCCGCCACCCCCTCCAACATCCGCCGCCTCCGCATCGGCGCTGACGACCGCACGCTCAACAAGTTCGTCAAGGGCTTCGGCCGCGACGAGCAGGGCGAGATCTACGTCATGGTCGGCTCCACCGGCGGTCCCGGCGGCACGAGCGGGCAAGTTCTCAAGCTCGTGGCCTGCTACGCCAACTGCGACGCCAGCACGCAGGCCCCGACCCTCAACGTCGCGGATTTCACCTGCTTCCTCCAGAGGTTCGCCGGTGGCGAGGCCTCCGCCAACTGCGACCTCAGCACCGCCGCCCCCGTCCTGAACGTCGCGGATTTCACCTGCTTCCTCCAGCGCTTCGCCGGCGGCTGCCCGTGAGACCGCACCCGCCTCGAGCCTATGCCGGGGAAGCCCGGGCTAGAACAGGTCCTCCTCCACCGCCGGGCAGCGGATGATCATCTTGCGGTGGGGGATGCCCCCCTCCTCGAAGATCTCGCCGACAGGCTCCCAGCCGAGCCGCTCGTAAAAATCGCTGGCGCGGACCTGGGCGTGGCAGTACAGGTCCTGGAGACCCAGTTCGCCGAAAGCCCGCGACTCGATCGTGGCGACCAGCCGCCGGCCCACACCCTCGCCCTGCCGCTGCTTGTCCACCGCCATCTGCAGCAGCCGACCGGTCCGCGGCCCCGGGTCGTGGGGCAGGAGCGAGGCGCAGCCGATCACCCGCCGCCCGGCGCCACCGCCCTGCTTTGCGCCCGCAACGCCCCGCCCCCCGGGGCCCGCTCGGTCCGTGAGCGCGACCGCCGCGACGAAGTGCTCGGCCCGATCCTCGATCGTGCCGAAGTTTGCCCGCCACCAGGCCATGCTCAGGCCCAGCGGCTGCAGCAGCACCTCCTCGCGAAGGCTGCATGCCTGCGGGTAGAGCGGGTGGTCCGGCGAGATTCGTTCGATGGAGAGCATGGCCAGAGAAATGGGGTCGGGGCGGGGAGCTTACCGCGGCCGCGGCGATCACGCCGAAGTGGTCGGCACCGCCCGGAGGCCGAGGCCGTCATCCGTCCCGCGTTCCCGCAGCCGGTGGAAGGCCAGGCCCGCGATCATGGCGGCATTGTCCACGCAGTAGCGAAGCGGCGGGAGGTAGAGCCGCAGGTTGTGCCCGGCCGCGAACTGGGCGAGTTCGTCGCGGAGCCTTGAGTTGGCGGTAACGCCCCCGCCCGTGAGCAGGGACCTGTAGCCGGAGGGGAACGCGGATGCCGCGCGGTCGAGCTTGATGATGGCAGCTCGCACGGCTGCACGTTGAAAGCTCGCGGCGAGATCGGCCCTTGACCCATCCGAAAGCCACGTGTGGTCCCTCTCGAACTGCCCCCCCGGGAGTGGCGTCCCGCGGACGGCGTAGAGAAGCGACGTCTTGAGCCCGGAAAACGAGAAATCAAGCGAACCCGGCCCGAGGCGGCTGATGGGAAAGTCGTGGGCACGGTCGTCCGCGCCCGGCGTCCGCGCCAGAGCATCTAGATTCGGCCCCCCGGGGTAGGGCAGACCCAGGATCGTCGCGGCCTTGTCGAACGCCTCGCCCATGGCATCGTCGATGGTGCCGCCGAGGCGGGTCAGCTCGGTGAAGGAGTCGCAGCGGTAGAGGGACGTATGGCCGCCGGAGACGACGAGGCCGAGCGCGGGAAAGAGAGAGAGATGAGGTGAAGTCGCAGGGCTTGGTGCTGATCTGGGGGAAGGCAAATCGTCCAGCAGCCCGGCGTAGAGGTGGGCGTGGATGTGGTCGATGCCGACCAGGGGCTTCCCGAGGGACCACGCCAGGGCCTTGGCCGCGGCGACGCCAACCAGCAGCGAACCGATGAGGCCCGGGCGATGGCCGACGGCGACGGCGTCGATCTGTTCCAGTGCGGCCCCGGCCTCCTGCAGCGCGGCCCGGACAACCGGCAGGATCCGTTCCGTGTGAGCGCGGCTCGCGAGCTCGGGGACCACGCCGCCGTACTCAGCGTGCAGATCGTTCTGCGAGGCGACGATGCTGGAGCGAACGTGCGTGCCATCCTCAACGATGGCCGCGGCCGTCTCATCGCAGCTGGATTCGATGCCGAGGATCAGGGCCCCCCCTCCCCGGCCGCGGGTCACGGCTCCGGTTCCTTCTTCACATCCGCATCGATGAGCCAGCGCTCGAGGTTGTCGCCGGTAATGCGGAGCTTGGCGACTCTCTTGCCGTCTTTGTCGTAGACGTCCAGGTACCCGCCCGAAAGCTCGGTCGAATCGGGCCACAGGTCGCGGACGATGGCGGCGTCGGCTGCGGCGGACTGGAGCGAGCCGATCTTCTTGTCGAGCTTCTCCAGTTCACGCTCCATACGGTCGCGGAGCTTCTGGGCACGGTCGAGGTCGGCCGCGGCCATGGCGCTTCCCGCGGGCAGGGGCTCGCCCGTCGGCTCCCAGTTTTCGGCACCCGAATCGATCCGGGTCTGCACGGCCTTAAGGGCGGCGGCGAGCTGCTTGTCCTTCAGCGTGTCGAGGATGAAGTCGGGGTCGGACCAGCGGTCGCCCTCGGACTCGGACGCTCGAAGCACATCGGCGGCGTTCCTGGCCTCGATCATGGCCGTGGTTTCCTCGTCGGTCATGGGGATGTAGAAGCCCGGCGTTGGGTCCACGCCCCACTCCGCGGAGTTCTCATCCCGCTGAAGGGATCGGCCCGAGGGCAGGTAATAGCGC
>JAEYVB010000109.1 GCA_023429345.1 Planctomycetota bacterium | reverse complement strand
GCCGCCTCGGCCGCAGACTCAACGGCGGTGGAGAGGTGCCTCACCAGCACCTCGGCGGCCCGCTCGAGCGTCGGCACGGCGACAGCGCGGGCGATACATTCACGCTCGAGGCTGGTCACACCGCGGCCCGCGAGCCCGCAGGGGACGATCAGCCCGAAGTGGTCGAGGTTGGTCCGCACGTTCAGCGCGAGGCCGTGCATGGTGACCCACTTTCGCACGCGCACGCCCATGGCGCAGACCTTGGCGTCGCGGGGAGAGGGCCCCGGTTCCAGGCCGATGCCCTCGGGCGAGACCCAGACACCGGTGGCCGCGGGGTCGCGGTGGGCGGGGATGCGGAACTCTGCACAGGTGTCGATGACGGCCTGTTCGAGCAAGCGCATGTAGGCGTGCAGGCCCAGATTGAGCAGGTTCAGGTCGAGTATGGGGTAGGCCACGAGTTGCCCGGGGCCGTGGTAGGTGATATCCCCACCCCGGTCGGTTTCCTCGAGGGCGATGCCTTGCGATGCCAGAAACCCCGCCGAGGCAAGGAGGTGGTTCCGAGAGCCCGGCCGGCGGGAGACTGTGATCACCGGATCGTGCTCGACGATCAGGATGCGGCCGGGTTCCGGGATGCCCGCCTCCCGTGAGGTGAGCACCTCCTCGACGTGGTCGCACTGCGCCCGGTACGCCTCCCGGTACCCGACGCGGCCTAGCTGCACAACCCTCAACGGCACGCGATGATCGTAGATCCGGGCGCGACGCGGGAGAACACCGGGCAGGGGGCGGGCATCCCTACGATGCGCCCCATGCCCCAGATCCACCCCACCGCGACGGTCTCAAGGGAGGCCGAGCTCGACGAGAGCGTGCAGATCGGCCCCATGTGCGTCGTCGAGGGGGCCGTGAAGCTTGCCGCCGGCGTACGCCTGATCGGGAACGTCTACATCCAGGGCCCCGCGACAATCGGCGAGGGCACCACCATCTACCCCTTCGCATGCCTGGGCTTCCCGGGGCAGGATTTCAAGTTCAAGCTCGGCGACAAGACGGCCGGGATCGTCGTGGGGCGGGAGTGCCTGATCCGCGAACACTCGACTATCCACGCCGCGACCAATGACCACACCCCGACGACCGTGGGCGACCGGCTCTTCCTCATGGCCAACGCGCACATCGCCCACGATTGCCGCGTCGGCAACAACGTAGTCATGGTCAACAACTCCGCGATCGCCGGCCATTCGCAGGTCGCGGACGGGGTCACGTTCTCCGCGGCCGCGCTCCTCCACCAGTTCAACCGCGTCGGCCGGCTCGGATTCGTCTCCGGGGCTTCTTCGCTTACGAACGAAATGCCGCCCTTCTGCGTCGCGTGGGGACGCAACCAGATGATCGGCGTCAATCTCGTGGGCCTCCGCCGCGCGGGGATCCCGCGGGAGCACATCACACTCATCCGCCGCGCGTACCGCGAGGCCTTCCGCTCGCGCGTGTCCAAGGCCGAGTGCCTGACGATCCTCCGCCAGATCGGGAGCGAGTGCCCGCCGGTCATGGAGATGGCCGATTTCGTGGCCAGCGCCAAGCGGGCCATCGTGGAGGCGCTCCCCCGGGACAGCGATGAGGCCGACCTGACCTGACGGGCCATATCAACCTCCGCCGCTTTCCCCACGGGGGCGATCGCTCTGCTATCCTGCCCCTCTCCCATCATGGATGATGGCCCTCCCAGCACGATCTGCACCCCGGTGCCCTCCGATGCCCCCGCGCTGGCCGTTCTGGCCAGCGGGAGCAGCGGGAACTGCACCGCGCTGGTGTACGAGTCCTGCGGGCGTCGGCGGATCACGCTCATCGACGCTGGGATCTCCCCCCGCCGGACCGAGGGGATGCTTGAGTCGATCGGCCTTAGCATCGCCGACGTCGATTCCATCGTCCTGACGCACCTCGATCAGGACCATTACCACAGCGGCTGGGCGACGGGGTTGCCGGGGAGCGCCCGCGTGCGGGTCCACAAGCGGCACGTCCACCGCGGCCGCCGCGAGAACCGCCTCCCCGACGCCCACGAGACCTTTGAGGACACGTTCGAGCTCTGCCCGGGGGCCCAGGCCCGCGTCTGCATGGCCAGCCACGACGACCTCGGCGTGGCATCCTTCCGCTTCGAGTTCGCGGCCTTCGGCGCCTGCCTCGGGTTCGCCACCGACCTGGGACGCGTCACGCAGCCGATCCTCGACCACCTCCGGAACGTGGATGTGCTCGCGATCGAGTCCAACTACTGCCCGCGGCTGCAGCAGTCCTCGATGCGCCCGCAGTTCCTGAAGCGGCGGATCATGGGCGGGAGCGGCCACCTTTCCAACGAGCAGACCCTCCGGGCCATCGAAGAGATCGGCCCCCGTTCGCACGTGGTTTTCCTGCACCTCTCGCGCGAGTGCAACCGCCCCGAGATCATCACCGAACTGCACGCCGGCGCCGACTACGCCTTCACCATCGCCGCGCCCGACACCCCCACGCGATGGGTCCGGATCCGGCCGCCGGTCGGCGTCCCGCCCCTGGTGCGCACCATGGCGCAGCTCCCGCTTTTCCACTCCCCGGTCGCTCCCGCCGCCGCACCGGGCGCCGGTCTGCCGCTAGGCTAACCGCCTTATGCGGGCGCTCCGCACACGCAAGCCCACCGCCTCCCTTCAGGCCGCCGAACGCGGGCTGTCGGTCCGGCTGCGTCACGCGGTCGGGCTTCGGCAGACGTTCACGGTCGGCGATGTCCGGTATCGCGAGCTCACGACCGAGCGGCTCCGGCACGCCCTTTCCCGGCAAGGACCCGGATACAAGGACTACGAGGTGATGTTCCCGGGGCATGCCGGTGGGGGGGATCACGCCGGCATGCGGATCCGCGCCACACCGGACCGGATCTTCGCCGACCTGGTGGGGCCGCGGCTGCTCCCGCTCTACGCCCGGGCGGAAACGATCCTGCGTCCCGGGATGCGGGCGCTGATCCTGGAGGGGGGCACCGGCTACGCGGCCGAGTGGGTCGCCTCAAGGGTGGCGCCGTCGGGGGCGGTGGTATCGCTCGACCGCGACCAGCACGCGGTGCAGTACGCGCAGAAGCGGTACACGACGCCCAACATCTCCTTCGAGCTCGGCGGCTTGGACGCCCTCGCGGGGGAGACCGACGGCGCCTTCAACGCCGCGATCGCGGTCGCCGCCCTCCGCGAGTCGGACAACCCCGGCGCCGCCATCGCGGAGCTGTGGCGCGTCACCGGGCCCGCGGGCTGGCTGCTGATCGCCTGCCCCGCAGCGCAGCGCGAAGACACGCCCTCTGATGCGCCGGCTGCTCTGGCCATGGGGGCCCAGCAACTCACGGACCTGATCGCCGCGGCCGCATCGAACCCGCCGCCTGTGCCGCCCGATGCGCATGAGGATGCGCCCGCTTGCCGGCCCGGGCTGCCCCCGACCATCAGACTCCTGAGCAGGGAGCGGGAACCGTGGTCCATCGCCCTGGCCGTGAAGCCCGTCGAATCCTGACGGCCGCGCCCTCCTCCGAGGCTCTCCTAGCGTTGTCCATGGCTACCTACCTCATCACCGGCGCGAACCGAGGGCTGGGCCTCGAGTTTGCGCGGCAGCTTGCGCAGCAGAACCACACCGTGCTGGGCACCGCGCGCGATCCGGCCAAGGCTCTCGAGCTCGCCCGCCTCGCGCACCAGGTCGTTCCCCTGGATGTCGGCGACCCCGAATCCATCCGGGCGATGAGGGACCACCTCAAGGATCGCCCGATCGATGTGCTCATCAACAACGCCGGGGTGAGCTCCACCGCCAAATCGATCCGGACGCTCGACGCCGGGGAGCTTCACCGCGTGTTCGCCGTCAACAGCTTCGGCCCAATGCTGGTGACGCAGGCGCTCCTGGAGAACCTCCGCGCGGGCCAGCGCAAGCTCATCTTCAACATCACCAGCCAGCTCGGGTCCATCACCAACACCGGCGGCACCAACTACGGCTACTCGGGCTCCAAGGCCGCGCTCAACATGCTGAACAAGTGCCTCTCGAACGAGATCCGCGCCGACGGCTTCACCTGCGTCGTGGCCCACCCGGGGTGGGTCCAGACGGACATGGGCGGCAAACAGGCCCCGCTCACGCCCGAAGAGAGCGTGCGGGACCTCCTGGCCCTGATCGCGAAGCTCACCCCGGAGGATACGGGCAAGTTCTACAACCACGACGGCGCGATTATGCCGTGGTAGCCCGGCTTATCCCCCGCTCTGCCGCCCCTCGATCGCGCAGATCAGGCAGCCCGCGGCCAGGATCACGAGGTCGTCCAGCTCCGGGTCGTCCTTCTCCACCGCGATCGAGAGCCGGTACACCAGCAGGTTGAAGTGCTGCCGGTAGCGGGCGATCACCGTCCCGTCGGTGCGCGTCAGCGAGAACTTCTGCGGGAAAAACAGCGAAACAAAATCGACGTAGCGTCGGGCCAGGGTCAGGAGGCCGCCCGGCTCGCTCAGGTCCGCGATCTGCTTCCCCTCGGCGTCGAAGACCATCCACGAATCGCGCAGGAAGGTGGACTTGAGCCCCTTGCGGCGGAGCGACCCGACCACCGTCCCATCCGGCAGGCTTACGTCGTACGTCGCGCCAAAGTCGATCACGCTCCGGGCCTTGATGACGAGCCATTCCCTGGAGCAGGTGTCATCCGTGAAGATACGGATGTCTTCCTTGAACTTGAACGCCTTCTGCTTGCAGTAGCCCACGACCTGCCCCTGCGGGTCGTAGATATGGAAGGCGGCGCCCAGGATCTTCAGCACCTTCCGGCGGATCGTGTACGACTCGCCGGGCTTGATGTTGAACGCGAGCTTGGACTGCGGGGCCGGGGTCATCGTCGTCATCACGCAACTCCTAGAAGAGTTTCGGGCCGTCCTGGGGGGTGGCCGGCACCAGCTTGCCGCCCACCAGCCGCAGCTTGGGCTTGCCCGGGGATTCCTTCTGTATCGGCAGATCCGCGGCCACGGGTTCGGGAGTGCGCCGGGTGGCGCCCTTGGGCGCCCTCGGGCCCCGCTTCCCGCCCCCGCCGCGCGCCGGCTTTCCCGACCGGGAGGACCTCTTCGCGTGCTCGGTATCCAGCAGCTTCGGCTGGTCGCCGTCGCCATCGCCCTTGGCCATGGCCGCGACTTTCAGTGCCGCGGCCTCGGCCTTGGAAAGCTTCATCGGCGGCCCGTCGCCCTGCCCGGCCGGAGCCGCGCCCGCCTGCTGGGCCGCCTCCACGATGATGACGCCGTCCTCGAGGCCGAGCTCGTCGGCCTCTTTCTTGACGCGTCGGCCCTCCTCATCGAGCTCGACATCCGCGATGGCGGTGCGCTTCTTCGCCTGCGCCAGCAGGGCCTCGTAGAGCTTCTTCTCCTCGACGCCGCTGATGGCGTTGACCGCCCGGACGATCTCCCCGATGTAGCGCTCGAAGACATCCCGGCGCTCGCTCTCGCGGCGCATCTTCAGCCGCTTGCGGAGGTACGTCCCCAGTTTGCGGCCGCACTCCATGAGCGCCAGCTTCATCTCCTTCCGGATCTCGTCGTAGTCGGCGATCGCCTCCTTGGACTCGCTCGTGAAGGGCACCCACACGCTGGCCATGTGGATCATGATCACGATCGGACCCACCGGCACCGCGCCCCGCGGCTGCTGCAGGTCGTAGTTCCGCCAGTTGGTCTCGGCAACGGCCTTGAAGCTCGAGCACGCCGACTGCTGGTACAGCAGCGGCACGCGGTTGGCAAAGCGGATCACCCGCCCCGAGTCGTCCTTGGGGAGGTCGCCGCCGAAGGCGATCGCCGCCTCGATCAGGAAGGGCCGCCCGCGGTAGACCGCCGGCTCGCGGCTGCTGGCCGCGTAGAACTCCGCCCGCACCCCCTTGAGCATCCCCGCGAGCATCTGCCGCACGCCGATCGGCGCCAGGCAGTCCGTCGGCGGCGGGGGGAACTTGCCGTCCTGGAACTCGCGGAAGAGTTTCTCCGCCTGCTTGTGGTCGATGTCACCCACGCGGGTGCGGCTGGTCGCCCCGATCTTCCGGCACAGATCGCCCGCCGTGGCGGACGAGATACGGCTGAACTTGTCCTGCAGGAAGGCATACAGCGAGTAGTTGTCCCGCTCCCCCTCGGCCTCCTTGAGCATCTGCAGCAGGATCCCGAGCTCGATCCCCCGCGGGTGCGGCATGATCTCCTTGGTCTCCGGCGGCAGCTCCTCGATCGCCCGCGGGTACACCGTGACGCCCAGCGTCTCGGTCGTCACCGCCGGCGCGGTGGGCTCGGCAACCGTCGACTCGGAACCTTCCGGCGCGACCGTCGCGCCGCCCGTCTCCGCGGGCTCCACCTTGCCCTCCGCCGCCTGCCGCTTGCCGCGCTTCAGCAGCGGCACATCCTCCTCCTCCGCGGCCGATTCCTTGCTCGGCGGCACGAAGGTGATGCGGGCGTGCGGGTTGGCGATCGCCGTCAGCTCCAGGAACTCGTCGACGCTCCCGCGCCCGCGCTGGTAGCGGCCCTCGAGCTCGACCGATACGCTCGTCCCCGTTGGGTAGTCCCGGCGCGACAGGAACCCTTCGCCGAGCTCCCGTGTCCCCGCCGTCAGTGTCCGCAGGCGCTCCAGCGGGAAGTCCTCGGTCTCCTCATCGACGGTGACCTCGGCCCGGTTGGTCTTGGTGTTCATCGCCAGCTCGATGTGGTGGGCCGGCTTGTGCGCGGCGGGGCGCGTCTGGA
>JAEYVB010000107.1 GCA_023429345.1 Planctomycetota bacterium | reverse complement strand
TACGGCGCCGCGCAGGTGCAGGTCATGATGGATGCGGCGGTGCCCCGGGAGGAGCGCCTCCGGGCGCTCAGCGAGATGCTGGTGCCGCTCCGCGACGTCATCGACCTGCTTCATCAGACTAATACGGGGGAGAGTGCATCATGAATAACGCGCGTCGCCTGCCGGCGTCCAATCCGTTCGACGACCCGTTCGCCGCCTCGGACGACCAGCAGACCAACGAGTCGCCGATGGTGGTCTTCCAGCGGCTCCACCGCCTGCTGCGCGGGCGCTACTGGATCGCCTTCGTGCTGGCGGGCCTCGGGGCCGCGGCGGGCGCGATCGGCGGGTGGATGGCCACCGAGCCCAAGTTCCAGAGCGTGGGCTCGATCCGCATCCTTTCGAACGTCCCCTTCAAGATCTATGAGGGGCAGTTCAACCAGCAGATCCATGACCTGAACGCCTCGGTGCAGACGCAAGCGAACCTGCTGCGCGACCCGCGGGTGCTGGACCACGCGATGCAGAGCCCGGCGTGGAAGGCGCTCGGTCGGGGGCTGGATCCCGCGGCCAAGGAGCGGTTCCGCGATTCGCTGGCGGTGACGACCAGCCGCGACGAGCCGGGGTGGATCCGTGTGAAGTTCCTCGATCCGGATCCGGCGGCCGCGAAGACGGCGGTGAACGAGGTTATCGACGCGTACGTGTACATCTACGGCAGCGAGGAGATGATCGTCACGCCGGAGCTGATGAGCAACCTGGAAAGCCTCCGGACCGGGCATGCGCTGGACATGAAGCGCAGACAGGACGACATCCGGGCGATCATGCTGGAGTACAACGGGTACAACCTGGCGGAGATGCAGAAGGTCAAGTGGGAGGAGCTGACCGCGCTCGACAGGCAGATCTCTCAGCTCGAGACCCGCATTCGCGAGGCAACGCTCGAGCAGACGGCCGCGGACGATACAGGCGCCCGCCCGGTCGAGGACCCGGTGGGGCTGGCCTCGCAGATATCGCTGAGCGACCCCCAGATGCGCGTCCTGCTCGAGGAGTACAACCTGGCGGCCGGGGAGGTCGCCCGGCTCAAGGCCAAGGGTGCGACGGAGATCAATCCGAGCCTCGTCCGCTGGCAGCAGAACCTGGACGCGGCCAAGGCCCGGCTCTCGGAGGGTGTGAACTCCTTCGTCGCCCGCAACGGCGGCGCGGTCGCGGGGAGCGGGATGATGGGCCTGGGCCCGGTCTCGCCCGAGCTGCTGGCAACCATGAAGACGACGGTGGCCGGCCTTCAGGCCTCCCGCGACGCCCTGAACGAAGATTTCCGGAGACTGAACGAGTCCGCGATGAAGGTCGCGAACCTGGAGGATGAGCTCAAGAAGATCAAGGAGGACCACGACGCGGTCGACCGCCGCATCAAGATCCTCAAGACCGAGATCGACCCGACGGACACCAAGTCCAACCGCATCAAGATCGTCAACTCGGGCGATGACCCGATCAGTCCCTACGTGGACAACCGCAAGAAGCTCGCGGCCATGGGCGTCGTCTTCGGCGGAGGCTTCCCGGTCGCGATGATCATGCTGCTGGGCCTCGTCGACGGGCGCTTCCGGTATTCCGATCAGGCGGGCGAGGGCAAGCGGCACATCCCGCTCCTGGGGATCCTCCCGTACCTGCCGGCGCGGATGCACGACCCGGAGCAGGCGGCGGTCGCGGCGCACTGCGTGCACCAGGTGCGGACGCTCCTCCAGATCAGCGGTCAGATGCACGACCGCCGCGTCTTCACCGTGACCAGCCCGACGGCGGGGGACGGCAAGACCAGCCTCTCGCTCTCGCTGGGGCTCTCGTTCGCGGCCTCCGGCTCCGAGACCTGCCTTATCGACTTCGACATGATCGGCGGCGGGCTCACGTCGGGGATGCAGGCCAAGACCGACTCGGGCCTTATGGACGCGATCGATGCGGGGACGATCGAGGGCTTCGTGAAGCCGACGAGCTTCCCGCGCCTCTCGATCCTGCCGATCGGGCGCGACGACGCCCGCGAGGTCAGCCGCCTGTCGCCCACCGCCGTCCGCGCCGTCATCGACGAGGCGAAGCGTCGCTTCGAGATCGTCGTGATCGACACCGGCCCGATCCTGGGCAGCATCGAGGCCTCGCTGGCGTGCGCCGCCGCGGACGGGGTGATCCTGGCGCTTGGGCGCGGGCAGCAGCGGAGCCACGCGGACCGGGCGATCGAGTACCTGCGGACCCTGGGGGCGAACCTGCTGGGCGTGGTCTTCAACCGGGCCCAGGCGCAGGACTTCAAGCGTTCGGTGAGCAGCGCCTCCGTCCGCTCGGTGCCGATGCTGGACCGCGGCGGCGACCGGAACGGCAACGGCCACGCCTCGAAGCTGCGGGCGCTCCCCGCCCTCGGGCCGATGGCCAGCACGGTGGCGACCGCCATCCGCGAGGACGATTCCGCACGCACGGAGGAAGATCAGGACGATGACCGCTAGCGTTGCCGAACTCCGCGAACTGCCGGCGCTCGCGCCCGAAAGGCGGCCCCACCCCACGGTGTGGGGCCTCGAGCCGACGCAGCTGCACGCCCGCTTCTGGGCGTCGCGCGGCATCCAGGTCGTTCGGCAGGGCGAGCCCAGCGAGATCGTGCGGCACGCGGAGCTGTTCCTGCTCACGGATCCCGGGACGATGACGATCTTCCGAACGAGCCAGATCGTCGAGCAGATCGCCTGGCTCGGCTGCGAGCTCATGTTCATCCGTCTCCTGGACTCGCGCGACCGCGGCTACCGCGAGTTCGTCCAGATGCGCGGCGAGCGGTTCATGCGGGTCGAGCGGAAGTACGGGGACTCCCGCCTCGCCCGCGTCGCCCTCACGACCGAGCGCGAGATCGCGGTGCTGTGGCAGAAGGCCACCGACCCGCGCACCGGCTGGCAGCACCTGCGTAAGGCCGTGCGGCGGCAGGACCGCTGGACCATCTCGGCGCGGGCCCGGGTCTACGAGAGCGAGAACGACCACGACGTCGCGGCCTTCGTGCGCGACCTGGTGCAGACCTGGACGCGGCCGGATGCGGCGATCCACGGCATCCGACCCGTGCGCCCGGGCGTCTGGGTGCGCGACGGCGAGCAGGTCGACCCTCAGGCCCGCTTCGTCGGTCAGGTGTGGATCGGCGCCGGCCGGCCCCAGCAGCTCCGCTCGACGGCCGTGGGCCCCTCGGTCCTGTGGGATTCGCCCGGCGCGCGGCCGGAGCCGGAGGACATCCGCTGGCTGGACCTCGAGCCGACAGCGCCCCCGAACTTCCCCGTGCCGAAGAAGAAGGCCCCCGCGGCTCGCATGGCCAAGCGCGCGTTCGACGTCGCCTTCTCGCTGGCGGCCCTTGCGGGCACGCTTCCGCTGTACCCGGTGATCGCCGCGGCCGTCTTCATCGAGGACCCCGGGCCGATCTTCTTCGTGCACAAGCGGGAGACGATGGGAGGGAAGGTCTTCGGGTGCATCAAGTTCCGCTCCATGCGGACCGACGCGGAGAAGATCAAGCGGCAGCTGGCGGCGGAGAACCGCGCCGATGGCCCCCAGTTCTACATACCCAACGACCCGCGGCTGACGCGGGTGGGGGCGTTCCTGCGGAAGTACCAGCTCGACGAGATCCCCCAGTTCCTGAACGTGCTGCGGGGCCACATGTCCGTGGTGGGGCCGCGGCCGAGCCCGTTCGAAGAGAACCAGTTCTGCCCGCCGTGGCGCGAGGCCCGGCTGAGCGTGCGGCCCGGCGTCACAGGGCTGTGGCAGATCAAGCGGACGCGCCGGGTGGGGGCGGACTTTCAGGAATGGATCAAGTACGACATCGAGTACGTTGAACGGCAGACGTTCTGGCTCGACCTCTACATCATCTGGAAGACAATCCTGCTTCTGTTCCGCGGAGTAACGCGATCATGAGACTCAAGCCCAAGCACGTCCGGCGGCTGGTCCTGCTGGCCGCCGTCGGCGGTGTCGTCGTCGCCGTGGCGTTCTCGCTGGTGTTCGTGCGCGACTGGCAGACGAGGCGGTTGAACGCGAAGTACCGCGCCCTGGCGATCAGCGCGTACGAGAAGAACGACTATTACAACGCCCTGCTGAACGCGGGCTCGTTCCTGAAGCGGGGCGACAACTCGGACGCCGAGATCCTGCTGGCGTACGCCGAATCCCGGGCCAAGCTCCAGGAGTACGACGGGCACCATATCTCCCAGGCGATCCCCTACTACGTGCAGTACCTGGAGGTGAAGCCGGAGGACGAAACGGCGCGGCTGGAGCTCCTGAAGCTCTACAACCTGCGGCAGTTTTACTCCGAGGCGATCGCCCTTGCGCGGACGATGTGCCCGGACGTGGCGAATGCGACGCGGGATCAGTTCCCGGTGCTGCGCGAGGAGGCGTTTGCACGTCTCCGAAACAAGGAGTTCGAGAGCGACCGGCTGGAGCAGGTGCTGCGGCGCATGACCGAGCTGGATTTCGAGCACCCGAGCGCCTGGGTGTTCCGCGTCCACGCCGTCACCAGGCTGGACTCCCGGAACGCGGACCCCGCGAGGGTCGACCTGGCGCTGAAGCCGCTGCGGGAGAAGGCCCCCGATTCGCCCGCGGCGATGATCGCCGCGTCCGCCGCCAGGATGGTCCTCCAGCCCGAGGGCTGGAAGGATGCGTGCCTCGCCGATCTTTCGAAGGCGGCGGGGCTCGACCCCAAGGGGGCAGCGCGGCTCGATGTTCCGACGTACACCGACGCCGAGAGCCCGGTAATCCTGGTGCAGATGCTCGATGCGATGAGCGCCTTCGACCATTCGCTCCAGGTGATGCGCGACGCGGAAGACCGGCTGAAGCTCGCGGATTTCAAGCCCCTGCTGCTGCGCCGGCTCTGGCAGAACGGCGCGGCCGCGGAGGTCGAGGCCCGTTCACGCGGCATGGACCCCTCGGATATCACGGCGGACCCGATGGTGCTCGCGTTCCGGGCGCTTGCGCTCCGGCAGCTCGATCGGGCCGAAGAGGCGGGGCCGATCATCACGGCGCTCGCGGGCCGCGAGGGTGACTTCCGGACGTCCACCTGGGCGGAGGCCCTGCCGCTGGCGCAGGCGGTGACGAACGAGGAGCACGTGGCACGCATCGAAGCGCTGCGGGCGCTCACCAAGAACAACCCGAACGAGCCCGTGTTCCACGTCTGGATCGGGGACTCGCTCGCGGCGCTGGGCCGCAACGACGAGGCGAGGGCGGAGTGGCGTGAGGCGGTGGCGAACGCGGAGGGGCGTGCGTGGGCATTCCCGTGGATCCGCATCGCCGAGACGCTTCTGCTGGACGGCCGGCTCGATGAGGCGCTCGCCGGGTGCATGCAGGCCCAGCAGGTCGCCCCCAACCGGGTCGCTCTTCCGGTGTTGTTCTTCGAGATCCAGGCCGCGCGCGTCCAGAAGTTCGCGACCGATCCCGCGGCCGTTCGCGCCGATTGCGGCAAACTCCTGGAGGACCTCCACGGGTTCCGCGCGAACCTCCAGGTGCACGCCGGCGAGCCCGGGATCGATGAGATAAGCGATCGACTGATTGTCCCGGAGGTCGTGTTCCTTTCCCGCTCGGGCGACAAGGAGGCCGCCGCCAAGGCGGCCATCGATGCGCTGAACGGCGACAGGCCGCTGGGACCGCAGACGCTCAATCGGCTGTCGCTCGCAGCGACTATCGAGCAGCTCGGCATCTCGGACGCCTTCGCCGGGCGGACCGGCGGCACCGGCGAAGAGGCCGCGACGATGGTGATGGGCCAGGCTCTGGACCAATGGGCCAAGGGCGATACAGGGGCGGGCGTGCGGCTTCTGCGCGAAGCGATCGCGGCCAACCCCGAGTCGGCCGAGGCGTACGTGGCGCTGGCGCGGTTCCTCGAGATCGTCGGGGACAAGGAACTCGAGGGGGACGCTCTGGCCGCGTGGAAGCAGGCGGGCGAACGCTTCAAGGACAACCTCGGCGTGCAGCGGGCGTGCCTCGCGGGCAAGACCATCGCGGGGGATAAGGAGTTCGTCGAGGCCTCGATCGCACGGTATCGGGCCCTCGCGGGCATCAGCGCCACGGACGAGGATAACGTGATCCGGCTGGCGAGGGCGAGGATGCTCCTCCGCGGCAACCCGGGCGTACGCGAGCGGGACCGCGCCATCGCGCTCATCCGCGCGGTGACCGAGGAGCAGCCCGGGCTGGTCGAGGCCAAGCTCCTCCTCGCCTCGGCGCTTTCGATTTGGGACCCGCGTCAGAACGTCCGGCCTGACTTGCCCCGGGCTATCGCGGCGCTCACCGAGGCCTACACCGCCGAGCCCTCCTCGGTGCTGACGGCGCTGGAGCTCGCGCGCCTGCACCAGTTGCTCGGGCAGTTCGACCGGGCCAGGGAGCACCTCAACAGAATCGCGCAGAACCGGAACCTCAACTGGAAGCTGCGGCTGGTCGCGGCGGAGATGCTCGTCAAGCAGGGCGACCTCCGGCCGGTGGCGCAGTCGGTGCTCGCCGAGGTTGCCACGCAGGCGGATGCGGCGACCCTCCCCAAGGTTCTCGTGGCCCTTGCGGAGATCCACGAGGCGCAGCGCGAGCACGACAAGGCCGCGGAGGTCTACGATCGGCTCGCCGGCATCGCCGCAGATCCCAACTCGATCTTCGTCACCGCTCGCCACTACAC
>JAEYVB010000033.1 GCA_023429345.1 Planctomycetota bacterium | reverse complement strand
AGCCTGCACCGCGGCCCGGGCGGCGCCGCCGGTGCCGAGCACGGTGATGCGCTTACCGTCGAGACCGCCGAGCGCGGGTTCGACGGCGGCGTGCAGGCCTTCGACGTCCGTGTTCAGGACCCGCACGCGGCCTTCGAGGTCGATGGTCAGCGTGTTGGCGGCGCCGACGGCCTCGGCGACAGGGTCGATGTGCCAGTTGTTCTCGCGGGCGAGGCGGAGCAGGTTGAGTTTGTGTGGGTGGGTCACGCTGAGGCCGCGGAGGGTGAGCGTTGGGTGATGGATGAACTCGAGGAGCGTGGCCTTGAGGCTCTCGTAGCCCTCGGGGATGGGCAGGGGCAGGTAGACGCCGTCGTGGCCCACCGCTTCGAAGCCGGCGTTGTGGACGAGCGGGGAGAGGGATTGCGAGACGGGGTAGCCGACGATTCCGTAGACCGCCGTTGGCGCGGTGATGGAGCGGAAGCGGTAGAGGGACAAGAGGTCGCGGAGGGTGGGCTGGCCGGGGGCGGTGACTGTTTCGGGGTGGAGCGTGGCGAAGGTCAGGAAGCCGCCGAACTTGGGGGCGAGGATGCGGGACATGAGGCCGAACTCGCCCATTCCGAGCGCGATCATGGGGCGGTCGCGGTGGGCGAGGAGCTCGAAGAGTTCGAGGTTGTCGCGGAGGCTGCGGGCGCGGTAGGCGATCTTGAGCACCTTGGCCGCGGGCTCGGCCTGCATGGCGATGAGCTTTCGGGTGAGGGCCGGGGGGCGGCCTTGAAAGTCGTGGTGGGAGAGGATGAGGGAGGTGGCGAGGTCGCGGACCTGCTCCGGATGCTCGATGGCGAGGCGGACTTTCTGGCGGATGTTTGCGGAGCGGGCGAGGGTGCCGAGCTCGATATCGAGATAGCGGGGGGGCCTTTCATCCCTGCCAAAGGCGGTCCCGAGCCGCTCGAAAAGAGCGATGCGTTCGTCGTCGTCCCCGTCGTAGTGGCCGCTTTCGGAGGCAGGACGGCAGGTGACGATGCATGGGAGGGGTGAATCGGCGACGAGCCGCACGACGCGGCCGATCTCCCCGTCGGGGCTGCCCGGGGTGGGGTCGCGGCCCCCCTCCCCCGAAAAGAACTCGTCGATCCGGTATTCGACGAGGTCGGCCCCGAGGTCCCGGGCCGCCTGCGCATCTCGCCACGCGGACGGCTCGTCCTGGACCATGATGGAGACGCAGATCATCGTCATTGGCCGAGTCTACGGTGGGGGTGTCCGGGCAGGGGTTTCGGGCCTCCGGGTCTGTGAAGGAACTCGTCTCGGCTGGGGCATCCCGCCTAGACTTCTTCTCGCCGGATTCCGGGGTTGCACGGTGCATCCGGGGGTTCAACGCCACCCCCAGCAGCCCCGATGGGGCCGTCTCCGCCGTGTCAAGGCGGGGCCGTACGGGCAGGTGAGCACGAAGGGCCAGCCGGCGGGCCCGGGATGCACCGGCTCGGGAAGGAATACAACGGAATGATCGACGAAACGCTCTTGGCGTCCCTCGGCACGGCAGATGCGGAGGCGGACGCGATGCTCGCGCAGGCATTCGGCAGCGCGGCAACGGCCGAACAGGACAGCGAGTACATGGACTCGTTCCTGGGCGACCAGATTAAGGACCTCAGCCCGGGCAAGCTCATCAAGGGCAAGGTCGTGGGCTTCGCCGGCGAGGACATCGTGGTCGAGGTCGGCCTCAAGTCCGAGGGGCTCATCCCCAAGGAGGAGTTCGAGGGCCAGGAGGTGCGGCTGGGCGACACCTTTGACGTCCTGCTCGAGTCCATGGAGGGCGAGGGCGGCCTGATCGTGCTGAGCAAGCGCAAGGCCGACCGCATGCTGAACTGGCAGCGGATCATGGACACGACGAAGGAAGGCGACGTCGTGGAAGGCACCGTGATGCGGAAGATCAAGGGCGGCCTGCTCGTCGATATCGGCGTGCCGGTCTTCCTGCCCGCCTCGCAGGTCGACATCCGCCGGCCCGGCGAGATCGGCGACTACATCGGCCGCAAGATCCGCGCCCAGATCCTCAAGATCGACCAGGAGCGCCGGAACATCGTGATCAGCCGCCGGAAGCTGATCGAGGACGAGCGTGAGACCGCTAAGAAGCGACTGCTGGAGAACCTGAAGGAGGGCGACGTCGTCAACGGCACGGTCAAGAACATCGCCGATTTCGGCGCTTTCGTGGACCTGGGCGGCATCGACGGCCTTCTGCACATCACGGACATGTCGTGGGGGCGGATCAACCACCCCAGCGAGCTCCTGAAGATCGACCAGAAGGTCGAGGTGAAGGTGCTCAACATCGACCGGGAGAAGGAGAAGATCGCGCTGGGCCTCAAGCAGCGCGAGGCCAGCCCGTGGGAGGAGATCGAGAAGAAGTATCCGGTGGGCTCCCGTGTCCAGGGGGCGGTGGTCAACCTCATGTCGTACGGGGCGTTCGTGCGGCTCGAGGACGGGATCGAGGGCCTGGTGCACATCTCGGAGATGTCCTGGACCCGCCGGATCAACCACCCCTCGGAGCTGGTTCAGCCCAACCAGGAGGTCGAGGTCGTCGTCCTGGACATCAACAAGGACAAGCAGGAAATCAGCCTCGGCATGAAGCAGATCGAGGTGAACCCCTGGGAGCTGGTCGCCGAGAAGTACCCGCCCGGGACCCTCATCGAGGGCAAGGTGCGGAACCTGGCCAACTACGGCGCGTTCATCGAGATCGAGCCGGGCATCGACGGCCTGCTCCACATCTCGGACATGTCCTGGACCAAGAAGGTCACGCACCCCAACGAGGTGCTCAAGAAGGGCGACACGGTCAAGTGCGTCGTTCTCGAGGTCGACCAGTCCAAGCAGCGCGTCAGCCTGGGCGTCAAGCAGCTCACCGAGGATCCGTGGATCCACGCCATCCCCGAGCACTACAAGCCCGGCATGGTCGTCCGCGGGGCCGTCACGAAGATCACCAACTTCGGCGTCTTCGTGGAGCTCGAGAGCGATCTCGAGGGCCTGCTCCACATCTCCGAGCTCGCTGACCACAAGGTCGAGAACCCGCAGGATGTGGTCAAGCCCGGCGATGAGGTGGATGTCAAGATCCTCCGCGTCGACACGCAGGACCGCAAGATCGGCCTCTCGCTGAAGCGCGCCCAGTGGGGCGACAGCTCGGGCCTCGATACCGGCGCGGGCGATCGGGCCATCCCGACCCGCGGCGGCATGGACGCCCACGACGCGATGGGCACCGACAAGATCCGCCTCCCCGGCGAGCGTTGACCGACGGGTAGCAACGAAAAAGACAAGCCCCGACGGAGAACCCGTCGGGGCTTTTTCGTTCGACTCGCGCGGCCGGGGTGGGGCTCCTCCGGGGGAACCCCCTCGCCTCCTCCCGGCCCTTTGGTGCGCGGCCGGGGTTCAGCAGAGGGCGAGGAAACTGAGGAGCGTCAAGAAGGCGACCTTGCGCTGGTGTTCGCTCAGGGCGGTAACGGAAAGTGCAAGTCTCATGGTCCCACCTCTTTTTCTTTGTCGCCGCGGTCGGCTGCCCCAACAGGTGCAACCCCCGTGCCGGATCCGCGAAGCCTACCGCAGGCGGCGATTGGGACGCCGCAGCGGGGTGGGCACTCCGATAACCTTGTGCATGACCGATCCTTCTGGAGCAGCCCGTTGATGCTGAGCAACATCCGCCGCGGTCTGGCCGCAACGGGGTGCTACGCCACCATCGTTGCAGCCCCGCTCCTTGGACAAGTGGCCGCCCCGCCACCACCCGCGGCGCCAGCGCAACCGGAGGGCGGGATCCGGATTCTCGAGAGCCAGAACACCCGGCCACCCGACCCCATGGTCGCCATGAAGGCCTACCAGGCGCTGGACGCATGGGTGCGGGGGTGGACGATCGGGGAAAGGGGAGGGTTGCCGTCGGCCCGGGCCGCGGCGGTTACCTTGCGGTTGGACGGCGAGATCATCGGGCGCGGCCTCGATGTGGCGGTGCGGCCTGAGGGAGATGCAGCGGTGACGGCCCTGGCGGCCGAGGCCGCGCTCAGGGAGGCCTAGGAGCGACTGGGGCTTCCGCGGGATGCGCTGTACGAAGAGGCTCTCCGCGGCCTGGCGCAGCGGATCACTATCTCGCTCGAGCTCGCCGGGCCGCTGGTGCCGTTCACGCCGACGGATTGGGGGCACGCCACGCTGGCCCTCGAACCGGGGGTCGACGGGGTGGGCGTCCGGATCGGCGACCGCATCGCGCTGATGTTTCCCGAGGCGATGGTCGTCACGGCGACCGAACCCGGGGCGGCGTTCCCGGCGCTTGTTTCGAGGCTGACGGGCGACCCCACGCTGGCTCTGAAGGGGCCGGCGGAGCTGGCGAAGGAGCAGGGGGCGGTCTTCTACCGGTTCCGGACGACGCACCTGGCGCAGCCGCGGGCGCAGCGGGCCCCGGAGTTCCTGCACCGCTGCGGCAAGATGTTCGAGCAGCGGGATATGACAGCGGGGGAGTTGAGGCGGTGGGCGGGGGAGTTGGCGGGGTTCCTCGCCGGCCGCGCGAGCGGCGCTTCCTATGACCCGGTCCCTGGCAGGGAGTACGAGGAGACCGACGCGGGGCGAGCGCTCGCGGCGCTTGCGCTGGTGCAGTACTCGGAGATTCCCGATCTCGCCGCGGAACAGCGCGCTGCTGCGCGCCGCGGGGCGGCGGAGCTCCTGGCCGGCATCGGGGCGGAAACGCTGGGGACCTACTGCGGCCCCGCGTGGGTCGCGCTGCGAGGCCTTGGCATCGAGGGATCGCCAGAACTGGTGCAAACGTTCACGGCAAAGGGCGATATCCTGCGTGAGCTCTTCGCGACACTGGACACTTGCCTGACCGAGGCCCCCCGCCTCGAGCCCGTGCGACAGTGCATTTACACGTGGGCCAGGGCGCGCCGGGCGATCGAGCATCGGGCGCCCGTCGAGGGCCTGGATAGGGAGATCCGCACGCTGTTTCGCGAGACGCCGCCGGGGGAGCTTGTTTCTCTGATGCCGTGGCTCGGCTGGACGGAACTGACCTGGGCCCGCATCGAGAGCGATGGCGGGCCCGGGCGTGCGATCCCGTCGGCGGCCGCGCTCCGTGATATGCGCGATTTGGTCTGGCGGCACCAGCTCCGGGGCTTCGATCTGCCGTGGGAGCAACGGGACCTCGCGGGGGCGATCGTGTTCACGAAGGCCGCGGCCGGGCAGCGGGCGATGCCGACGTGGCAGGCGGCGCGGCCGCTGGCGTTCATCGCGACGATGCTCGGTGATCCGCGGCTGACGGACGATGCGGAGGTGGCGGCGGAGCTCTCGAGATTGCTGCAGTCGCTGCGGTTCCTCCGGCAGCTCACCGCAAGCGAAGCCGATGGGCACATGTACCGATCCCCGGACCGCGCGGTCGGGGGAGTTCGGGCGAGCCTGTTTGACCAGCGGATGCCCCCGGAAGCGACCTCGCTCACGCTCATCGCGGTGTGCGAGACGATCCGGAGTCTGGAGCAGATCGAATCAAGGCGGGGCGCGGCGGGTGAGGCACCTCCGGATCCTGGGGCCCGTGGCGATGGGGCGGGTGGATGAACGGGGTCATCGTCCGATCGGTCCGCGGCACGGCGGCGGTGTCGGCGTACATCGTGGCGGTGTGGTTCGGGATCCTGTTCACCCATGAGGCGGGGCATGTCCTGCATGCCTTGGTGTCGGGCGGACAGGTGGAACGGGTCACCGTGCCGGTATGGGGATTCTCGCGGACGGATCTGGGCAGTAATCCGCGGCCGGTGTTTGTGGCCTGGGGCGGCTTTGTGTGGGGTGTTGGCTTCCCGATCCTGATCGCGGGGTTGGTGGGCCGCTGCCTGCCTGGGATCGCGGCCGCCTTGCGTGGATTCGCCGCCGCGGCGCTCATCGGTAACGGCGTGTACGCGTGCGGCGGGGTGGGCGATGTCGAGGACATCGTGCGGGCGGGCGGATGGCGTTGGCCGCTGGTCGTGTATGGCCTGTGCAGCCTCGCGGCGGGGGTGTATCTGCTGCGGCGGGTTGGCGGCACTCTGCGGTCGGTGTGGGAGCTTCCCGGGAGGTCGGTCGTCGGGGTGGTTGCCGTGGCGGCGGCGTTGGTCGGGGTGGCGATCGCCCTAACCGACTCGCAGGGAGGGAGAGCTCCCGCGCCGGACTATTCAGGCGGTTTTTGCCCGGAGATTGGAGCGCGTTCCGGGCCCTGAAAACGGGAAGAAGAGAGTTGTTTTGCCTATGATTTTCGGTCCGTTTTCCCCTGCCTTTCTCCCCCGGAGATCAGCCCGATGGCCGACGCCGACAACCGCCCGAGCGATGCGGAAACCCCGTCCCCGGAATCACCCGGCGGGCAGCCGCCCGCGGGGGGAGGAGAGGGTGGTGGAGAGACCGTGCTGGAACTCGAGATCGAGCGCGAACTGAAGGATTCGTACCTCACGTACGCGATGTCGACGATTATGGACCGGGCGCTGCCCGATGTCCGTGACGGGCTGAAGCCCTCGCAGCGGCGGCTCCTGGTGGCGGCCAACGACCTGAACCTACGGCCGAACCGCAAGCACCTCAAATGCGCCAAGATCGTGGGCGACACGATGGGCAACTACCACCCGCACGGCGATGTGGCCCTTTACGGGACGCTGGTCGGGATGGCCCAGAAGTGGCGCATGCGTGTTCCGCTGGTGGACCCGCAGGGGAACTTCGGCTCCATCGACGGCGACCCCCCGGCGTCGATGCGGTACACCGAGGCGAGGATCACCTGGGCCGCGGTGGACATGCTGGCGGACCTCAAGCAGGACACGGTCGACTTCCAGGCGAACTACGACGACCGGCTGGTCGAGCCGACGGTGCTGCCGGGCAAGTTCCCGAACCTGCTGATCAACGGCACGGTGGGGATCGCCGTCGGCATGGCGACGAGCCTCGCGCCGCACAACCCGACGGAGATCTTTGATTCCATTATCCGCATCATCGAGAGCCCGGAGATTTCGCTGGGCGAGCTGATGACCGATGTCGTCGCGGAGGACGGCACGATCGTGCGGCGCGGGGTGAAAGGGCCGGACTTCCCCACCGGCGGCGTGATCCACGGGCGCGCGGGCGTGATCGACGGGTACGCCACGGGCCGCGGCAAAGTCACGGTGCGCGGCACCATGCACGTCGAGGAGATCGGGAAGGACCGCGAGCAGCTGGTGGTGGATCAGATCCCGTTCATGCTCTCGCAGAGCGTGCTGGTTGAGAAGATCGTGGACGCGGTGAAAGAGGACCGGATCACGGACATCTCGGATGTCCGCAACGAGTCCGGACGGGATGCGCAGAGCCGGATCGTGATCGAGCTGAAGAAGGGGGCGGATGCCCGCGTGGTGGAGAACCAGCTCTACGAGTTCACGCCCCTGCAGCAGACGTTCTCGATCATGAACATCGCGCTGGTGAACCGCCAGCCGCGGACGCTCAGCCTGAAGGAGATGATGCAGAACTACATCCTCCACCGGGAGGATGTGATCCGGCGGAGGACCGAGCACCTGCTCCGGGAGGCGAAGAAAAAGGCCCACATCCTGGAGGGGCTGATCTACGCGGTCTGCGACATCGACGAGGTCATCCGCATTATTCGGGCGAGCAGCACGCGTGAGGAGGCAATTCTCGCGCTGATGGAGAAGCGGTTCCGGATCGCGGAGGACCACAAGTTCGCGCCGCTGCTGCCGAACCGCCTGATGGACTACATCCGCGCGGCCGAGGGGCGCGGGGGGCTGGCGCTCTCCCGCATCCAGGCGGAGAAGATCGGCGAGATGCGGCTGATCCGGCTCGTCGGGCTCGAGATCGAGCGTCTGACGAACGACTACAAGGCGCTCGTGGCCGAGATCGAGGGGTACGAGCTGATCCTGTCGGACCGGCAGCGGATCCTCGACATCATCAAGACCGACTGCGAGGAAATGAAGGCCCGGTACGGCTCCGATCGCCTGACGGCGATCGAGGATGTCGCCGGCGAGATCAACCTCGAGCACCTGATCCAGGTCGAGGACATGGCCGTCACGATCAGCCATTCCGGGTACGCCAAGCGGGTGTCGCTCTCGACGTACCGCCAGCAGGGGCGGGGCGGGAAGGGCATCCGCGCCGGGGAGACCAAGGAAGAGGACTTTATCGAGCACCTGTTCGTGGCGAGCACGCACGACGACCTTTTGGTTTTCACCGACCGCGGGCGGGTGTTCAAGATGAAGGTGTACGAGCTCCCGGAGATGAGCCGCACGAGCAAGGGACGCGCGCTCGTGAACCTGCTGGAGTTCAAGGAGGGGGAGCGTCCGTGCGCGTTCCTCGCGATCAAGGACTTCGAGTCGGGCAGCAACTACCTGAGCTTTGTGAGCAAATACGGGATCGTGAAGCGGACGGCGCTGAAGGACTACCGGAACGTGCACAAGGGGGGGCTGATCGCGGTGGGGCTGAAGGAGGGCGACGAGCTGCTGCGCGTGGAGCTCACGGCCGGCACCGACGATCTGATGCTGATCACCGCCGCGGGGCAGGCGATCCGTTTCAACGAGCAGGATGTGCGGCTCATGGGGCGCTCGGCGGCGGGCGTCAAGGGCATTACGCTGGCGGATGCCGAGGAGTCGAGCGAGGCCGACAGCGACGAGGCAGCGCCGAAGATCGGCGGCGATCACATCATCGGCGTTGTGCGGATCCCGATGGCGCCGGACGGGGACGGGGATCTGATGACGGTCGATCCGGCCATGTCGCTCCTCACCATCACAGAGAACGGCTACGGCAAGAGGACGCTCGTCGATGAGTACCGCGTCCAGCCGGAGGCGGGCAAACTCCGGTCCCAGTCCCGCGGCGGGAAGGGGCGGCAGGACATCAACACCTCGGAGCGCAACGGCAAATCGGTCGCCGCACTGGGCGTGAGCGAGAGCGATGATGTGGTCGTGATCAGCCGCGGCGGGCAGCTCGTTCGCATGGCGGTGAGCACGATCCGCCAGTGCGGCCGGGGCGCCCAGGGGGTGCGGGTGGTCTCGCTGGACGAGGGCGACCAGGTCGTGGCGGCGGCGCGAGTGGCGGAATCCGAGGCGCAGGACGAGAGCCAGCCGACCCCGGAGTCCTGAACGGGGGCCTGAACCCGGGTGAGGCCGGGGGCGTAAACTGGAGACCTATGGCCACCGACTGGTCGGACACAATCGCGATCGCCGAACTGCAGGATGAGCCGGCGCTCTCCGAGGAGCTAAACGGGCTGATTCAGCGCACGACCGCCGGCGCGGCGCCGCACGTGGTGCTGAACATGGCGGGCGTCACGTACCTGAACAGCTCCAACATCGCCCAGCTGCTGAAGCTGCGGCAGAACCTGGGGAAGCAGGGACGGCGGCTGAAGATGTGCCTGGTGAACGATCAGGTCTGGTCCGTGATGCTGGTTACGGGGCTGGACAAGGTCTTCCACTTCGCGCCCGACCCGTTGACCGCCCTTGCCGGTCTGCAACTCGAGGATGCCGAGGGCGGCGCCGGCTGAAACTCGGTTGATCGTGACTAGAGGTTTGCGTCCTGCTCCGGCGTGCCGAAGAGCAGGCGGATGTACGGCCGGTCCTCGGGTCGGCAGAGGACGTACACGTGGTCCCCCTGCTCCAGCTTCGTGTCCCCACGGCAGGCCACGAGTTCGTTCCCGCGGACCAGCATTACGGCGGCAGCGCCCGGGGGGAAGCTGATCTTGGCGAGGGTGACTCCGCAGACCGCGAGGGTGGGATCGATGTGGAACGAGACGACCTCGCCCTTGAGGAGCTGGGTGGAGTTGACCTCGAGGGCGGCGGTGGGGGCGGGGAGCATGGGCGCCTCTACGCGGAGCCTGCGGGTTGACCAGCGGAGCGTTGCGCCGGGGATGATCGAGCTGACCACGACGATAAAGAAGACGACGTTGAAGATCCGCTCAGCGCCCGGCATTCCGGCGAGGACGGGGAACGTGCCGAGGATGATGGGGACCGCGCCGCGGAGCCCGACCCAGCAGACGAAGATCAACTCGTTGGCGGGCATGCGGAAGGGCGCCAGGAGCAGCGCGACCACGACGGGGCGGGCCACAACGGCGAGGAAGAGTCCCAGGGCGAGGCCGACGCCGGCGACGTCGAGCAGTTCCGTGGGGAACACCAGGAGGCCCAGCACGAGGAACATGGAGATCTGGCTGAGCCAGGCGATGGAGGCGTGGGTGCGGGCGAGCCCGGTCTTGTAGGGGATCTCCGCATTCCCCATCACGACGCCGGCGGCGTAGGCGGCGAGGAAGCCGCTGCCATTGACCAGGGTTGCAGCGCCGAACGCGACCAGGGCCAGGGCGAGGGTGAAGACCGGGTACAGGCCGCCGCTGGAGAGGCGGATGTGCTTGAGCGTCTCTCGGCCGCCGATTCCGGCGAGCCATCCGACCAGCAGCCCGATGGCGAGCTGAAGGGGCACCATCCAGGCCATGTTCCAGCTGAGCCCGCCCGAGCCAACGGCGGCCATGGCGAGGGTGGTCGTCAGGATGACGGCCATAGGGTCGTTGATACTGGACTCAACCTCGAGGAGCGTGCCGACCCGGCGTTTGAGGTTCAGGCCCCCGCCGCGGAGGACGGAGAAGACGGCCGCGGCGTCCGTGGAGGACACGATGGAGCCAAGGACGGCGGCCTCGATCCAGGAGAACCCGAGCAGATAGGCGGCGCCGGCGACCAGGGCGGCGGTTCCGGCGACGCCAGCGGTCGCGAGCAGCCCCGCGGGGACCAGGACGCGCCTGATCGAGGCGACGGGGGTCTCGAACCCGCCGTCGAAAAGGATGAGGACGAGGGCGACAGTGCCGATCTGGAAGGCGAGGGTGTAGTCATCGAAGGCGATCGCGCCGATGCCCTCGGATCCGGCGATCATGCCCAGCACAAGGAACAGCAGGAGGACGGGGACCCCGGCCCGCTCCATGCCCTTGGAGAACAGGGTGCTGATCGCGAGGAGTCCGCCGAAAATCGCCAGGAGCACCGCCGTATTGGAGAGTTCCTGCATCACGGGGGCTGGAGTTTATTCGCAATCGCGGCGGGGCGACCGGGTCCGGGGAACTTTCGTCCCGTAGAGTTGGGGCGTGAGCGCTGTGCACACCCGAACCCGCGAGATGTCCGGCGCGGAGGCCGCGGCCGCTGAGCCAGTGGCCGAACTCCGCGCGTTGCGCAAGATCTACCTGAAACCGGACGGCTCGGTGATGGTGGAGGCCTTGAAGGGCATCGACCTGATCATCCGGCGGGGGGAGTATGTGGCGATCATGGGAGCGTCGGGGTCGGGGAAGTCGACTCTGATGAACATACTCGGGTGTCTGGACCGCCCGACGGACGGCGTGTACCTCCTCGGCGGTGCCGATGTGACGACGATGGGTGATGAGGAACTGTCCAGGTTCCGGGGGCGGACGATCGGCTTCGTGTTCCAGGCGTTCAACCTGATCCCGCAACTGACGGTGGAGGAGAACGTCGAGGTCCCGCTGTTCTACCAGGACGTGCCGAAGCCGACGCGGCGGGAGCGGGCGATCGCGTCGCTGCAGCTTGTGGGCCTGGGCGATCGCCTCGGGCACCGGCCGCGGGAGCTCTCGGGTGGTCAGCAGCAGCGGGTTGCGATCGCACGGGCCCTGGTGACGGAGCCGGTGGTGCTGATGGCGGACGAGCCGACGGGGAACCTGGATTCGGCGACGGGTGCGGCGATTCTGAACACGTTCGACGACCTGCACCGGGGGGGGATGACCATCATCATGGTGACGCACGATAACGCGGTCGCGGCGCGGTGCCAGCGCGTAGTGCGGCTGCGCGACGGGCTCATCGAGACCGACATCCGTAATCCCGCGAGAGCCTAGGGCGCGGGTGCGCCCGGGGCCGGCGGGGGCGGAGTGCCGCCCGGATTCTGGTCTGGTGTCCAGGTCGGTGGTTTCCCTGCCGCGCCCTGAGGGACGGTGGGGGGCGTAATGATCGGGGTGGCTCCGAGCGCGACGGCGAGCATCTGACCTTGTCGGGCGAGATCGAGGGACTCGCCGAGGAGCCGGGCGGCCTCCTGGTCGGCGTGGAAGCCCATGGAGTTCTCGGCGCTGACGTAGTCGAGTCGCCACTGAGCCTTGCGCTGGAAGTCGCGGGGGGCGGCCAGCTGTTCGTCGGTGGCCCCGGCGGCCTTGGCGGCCTGGATCGCCTTGATGAGGTCGAACACCGCCGATTCCGAGCGGTCCATCAGGCCGCGGGTGCGGTCCTGGATCGAAAGGATGCGGTTCTGGAGTTCCTCCTCGGGGAAGTTGTGGCACTGCTGGCAGGCGCGGGCGAGGTTGAGCATGGGGCTGCGGACGTGGTGGTCGGAGATCTTGATGGCGCCCTCGCGCTTGTAGGGCATGTGGCAATCGGCGCAGGAGACGCCGCTCTTGGCGTGGATGCCCTGGGACCACATCTCGAACTCGGGATGCTGGGCCTTGAGCACCTTGGCGCCCGACTGCGCGTGGGTCCAGTCTGAGAACCCGACGGAGTCGTAGTACCGCTCCGCATCCTCGGCGCGCAACCCGTTGTGCCACGGGTAGGTGAGGATTTTGCCCTCTCCCGCGAAGTGGTACTCGACATGGCACTGGCCGCAGGCCATGGCGCGGAGCTCCTGACGGCTGGCGAGCTTGTTGGGGTCGTAGGGGTCTTTCCGGTTGCCCTTCCGCCAGCGTTCGATGGAGGGGAGGTGGGGCACCGGGGCATCCCCGGCCGCGAGGACGGCGATGCCGTTGATGAAGCCCGGACGGGTAACACGGACGTGCATCGTCTCCGGGTCGTGGCAATCGACGCAGGAGACGGGGTGGTTCACAAGCGTCGTGGCCTCGCTGTAGGGCATCGCGCAGACCACTTCGAAGCCCTTCATGATGGCCTCACGACGGTGAGCCTCATCGCTGGGGACTCCGGCCTTGACGCCCTGATCGCGGTAGGCGGTCAGCACGGATGCGTGGCAGTGCAGGCAAGCGCCCGGCTGCGGCCGCTGAAGGACGCGTTCGGTCTCGCGCTGGTCGGTGAGCATGTAGGCATGGCCGCGTTCCTCGCGGTAGTCGATGGCGAAGGCGTAGCCGTCGAAGATGGTGCGCCAGACGGGGCGATTATCCAGGTGCTGGACGTTTTCACTGCCGCCGTACCGGGTGTGCTCTACATCGACGGTCCGGATATAGCTGTCGTACTGCCGTGGGAAGTTCTTGCCCCATTCCTTTGGGTCGACGGTGTCCTCCGTGAGATCGACGATCTTGAAGACGACCTGTTTGGCCTCTTTCTTGCGTGTCGCGATGTTCTGGAGGAGGAGCATGATGGCCACGGTGGCCGCGGCGACGGCCACCAGCGTGATCCAATAGAAAGCCATCCGGCGCGGGGCGGGACGGGCGGGGCGTGGGTTCGGCTCGGGCTTGGTTGGCTCGGGCATGGGCGTGTCCTTCTCAGTGCGGGGCGCCGTGGCCGACGCCGGCGTGGCAATGGATGCAGTTGGCGGGCTCGCCGGGGCGGATCGAGTGCGCGGTGATCTCGGAGGAGGCGATCTCGTGGCAGCGGACGCAGTTGTTCTGGACGACCGCCAAAGACGACTTCTTGATCTGGATCGGCTCGTGGAAATCCTGGAAGGTGAAGCCCTTGGAGTGGCGGTAGCCGTGATCGATCTTGGTGATGTACTTGCCGATGGCGTCCTTGGGGACGTGGCAATCGTTGCAGGTGGCGAAGGAGTGGTGGGACCCCTTCTGCCAGGCGTCGAACTGCTCTCGCATGATGTGGCAGTTGACGCACGCCTCGGGGTCGTTCGAGAGGTAGCTCGCCCCTTCGGCGTAGACGAACGTGTACCCGGAGAGGCCGAGGAAGACGCCGACCAGCGCGCAGAGCACGAGGACGAGGATGCTGGGTCCGACGAAACGCGCCAAGGCGGGCACTCCCCTGCGAGGCGGGGCACGATAACCGGGCCGCGGGCACTTGTGCAAGCGGGGAGGCCCTTGATTCATGCGCCCCCGGCGGCATCTCGACAGCGGCCCCGCTGTGCGAGGGGCCGTGCCGACGGCCGAAGAGAGGGCTGCATTCGGGGCGGTATCCCTCATTGAAATGGCGCGTGCAGGCGCCGATGGGCTTGACTCGGGGCGCTGATAAGGGCCGTTTCCCCGAGGAAACCAGCCGGGGCGTCAGCGATCATCGATCATGACTGTTCACACCGGTGGAAGGATCCCATGAGCACCGCGGCGGCACGGACGTTGGAGCAGCAGACGCACACTCCCGGTACGGGGGTCGGCCCCGACCCGGTGAGGGTGCAGGGGCGGCCGCGGCCGGTCCTGGACTCGTTCACGTACGACGATGCGATCGTGCGGAAGTTCCTGCTGGCGACGTTGGTGTGGGGGCTGGTGGCGATGACGGTGGGGCTGTACATCGCCCTGCAGCTGGCCTTCCCGGTGCTGAACCTGGGGCAGTACCTCAGTTTCGGGAGGCTGCGGCCGCTGCACACCAACGCGGCGATTTTCGCGTTCGCCGGGAACGGCATCTTCGCCGCGATCTACTACTCGACCCAGCGGCTGTGCAAGGCCCGGATGTACAGCGATGTGCTGAGCCGGCTGCATTTCTGGGGCTGGCAGGCGATCATCCTCGGCGCTGCGCTGACGCTTCCTGCGGGGTTCACGCAGGGGAAAGAGTACGCGGAGCTCGAGTGGCCGCTCGACCTGGGGATCGCGGTGGTGTGGGTGGGGTTCTTCGGGGTGAACTTCTTCGGCACGCTGGCGCGGCGGCGCGAGCGGCACATGTACGTGGCGCTGTGGTTCTATATCGCGACGATCGTCACCGTGGCGATCCTGCACGTGTTCAACAACCTGTGGGTCCCGGCGGGCTTTGTGTGGCTCCTGAAGACGGGGAGCTGGCCGAGCTTCGATGTCCTGATGAAGAGCTACCCGGTGTACGCGGGGGTCCAGGACGCGCTGATGCAATGGTGGTACGGGCACAACGCCGTGGCCTTCGTTCTGACGACGCCCTTCCTCGGGCTGATGTACTACTTCATGCCCAAGGCGGCGGAGCGGCCCGTCTACAGCTACCGGCTGAGCATCGTTCACTTCTGGAGCCTGGTGTTCATCTACATCTGGGCGGGGCCGCACCATCTTCACTACACGGCGCTGCCGGCGTGGGCGAGCACTTTGGGTATGCTCTTCAGCCTGATGCTGTGGATGCCTTCGTGGGGCGGCATGATCAACGGCCTGCTGACGCTGCGGGGCGCGTGGCACAAGGTGACGACCGACCCGGTGCTGAAGTTCTTTGTGGTGGGGATCACGTTCTACGGGATGGCGACCTTTGAGGGCCCCATGCTCTCGATCAAGAGCGTGAACGCGCTCTCCCACTACACGGACTGGACGATCGCCCACGTGCACGCGGGGGCGCTCGGATGGAACGGGTTCATGATCTTCGGCATGATGTACTGGCTGCTGCCGCGGCTCTTCCAGACGCCGCTGTGGAGCCGCAAGCTGGCGAGCGCCCACTTCTGGGTGGGGACGCTCGGGATCGCGCTGTACATCCTGGCCATCTACGCCGCGGGGCTGACGCAGGGCCTGATGTGGCGGGCGTTCGATCAGTCCGGCAATCTGCAGTTCGAGTTCCTGGAGACGCTGACGGCGGTGATCCCCGCCTACTACATCCGCGCGATCGGCGGTTCGATGTACCTGGTCGGCGTGGGCTTGGCCGGCATCAACTTCCTGATGACGTGGCGGAACCGGCCGGCGGTGTACGAGGAGACCGTGCATCAGGCCGCGCCGCTCAGCCCCGAGTACCGGGACCCGCCGATGCCGCGGAGCCGCCTGACCAACGTGATCGGCGCCGGACACGCGATCGACCGGTTCATCCAGGGCGGGTGGCACCGCCGCTGGGAGCGTCTGCCGCTGCGGTTCACGGTGTGGACGGTGGCGGCGGTGGTCCTCGCATCGGTGTTCGAGATCGTGCCGACGCTGATGGTGCGGTCCAACGTGCCGACGATCGCGAGCGTGCAGCCGTACACCCCGCTGGAGCTCGCCGGGCGCGACATGTACGTCGCGGAGGGGTGCTACAACTGCCACTCGCAGATGATCCGCCCGATTTTCGCGGAGACCAAGCGGTACGGCGAGTACAGCAAGCCCGGCGAGTTCGTGTACGACCATCCCTTCCAGTGGGGCAGCCGGCGCATCGGCCCCGATCTCGCGCGCGAGGGCGGCAAGCAATCGGACCTCTGGCAGTACCTGCACTTCATGGACCCGCGGCAGGTGAGCCCGCGGAGCGTGATGCCGGGGTACGCGCACCTCTCAGAGCAGGTCATCGATTTCAAGGGCATCCAGGCCCGGGTGAACGCCATGGCCATGCTCGGCGTCCCCTACGGGGATGCGGTGAAATCGGCGCCGGAGATGGCGAGGAGACAGGCGGCGGAGGTGGCAGAGAGGGTGGCCTCGCAGGGCGGGCCACCGGGGCTCGAAGACAAGAAGATCACGGCCCTCATCGCGTACATGCAGCGGCTGGGGACCGACATCAGCAGGCCGGCGCCGGTCGCCGGGGAAGGGGGCCAGCCGTGAAGCTCTCGGATGTGATGGGGCACATGGACCTGGCGTTCTGGCCGCAGGCGGCGCTCGTGATCTTTCTGGTGGTGTTCTTCGGGGTTACAGCGCGGGTGTACACACGCCCGAAGAGCGCGTACCAGCGGTTCGGCGACTTGCCGCTGGAGGATGATGTCACGGACGGACCATCGGAGGGCGAGCGCCATGGCTGAGCAGGACACGCTGACGGAGCACGAGTACGACGGGATCAAGGAGTACGACAATCCGACGCCGGGCTGGTGGCACGCGATCTTCCTGCTGTCGGTCCTGTTCTCGCTGGTCTACGGGCTGTATTGGCACGGGAACCCGGATGCGCAGGATGTGCACGAGCGTCACGCCGCGGCGCAGCTCCGCGAGATCAAGCGGCAGTTCGCGGAGATCGGGACGCTCGAGCCGGATGAGGCCACGATTGTCCGCATGATGGGGGAGGCCAAGTGGCTGGCGGTCGGGGAGAGCGTGTACCGCAACAACTGCGTTTCCTGCCACGGCGCGAGCGCCGAGGGGCAGGTGGGACCGAACCTGACCGATGACTACTGGAAGAATGTGAAGGCTCTTCCGGACGTCGCGCGGGTGATCGTCGACGGGGCGAACCAGGGGGCGATGCCGGCCTGGAAGAGCCGGCTGCACCCCAACGAGATTGTCCTGGCGGCGGCGTACGTCGCATCGCTGCGGGGAAAGAACCTCCCCGGACGGGCCAAGGAGGGTGAATCGATCCCACCCTGGCCCGGCCGGTGAGTTGAGGCACGGACGAACGGAGCAGGTGATGGCAGGGACGGCCGGGACAATCGAGGCGACGCCGCCACGGGAGGCGACTGCGCTGACGACGCTGAACGCCAACGGCTCGCGGAAATGGTTGCGCCCGCGGCCATCGCGAGGTCGCTTCTGGCGACGCCGGCGGGTGGTGGCGTACGCGCTCATCGCGCTGTTCACGATCCTGCCGTACCTGAGAGTGAACGGGAAACCGGTGGTGCTGCTGGACATCGTGCACCGGAAGTTCACGCTGCTCGGTACGACGTTTCTGCCGACGGACGCGGTGCTGCTGATGCTGCTGCTGGTCGGGATCTTTGTAACCGTGTTCCTGGCCACCGCGCTCCTGGGGCGGATCTGGTGCGGGTGGGCCTGCCCGCAGACGGTGTACATGGAGTATGTCTTCCGGCCGCTCGAACGATTGTTTGAGGGAGAGCCGGGAAGGCGAAAGCCCCTGTTTGGCGATGCCGGGGTCGGCAAGGCCGTGAAGTTCGCGGTCTACCTGCTCGTGTCGATGTTCCTGGCACACACGTTTCTGGCGTACTTTGTCGGGGTGGATCGGCTGGCGGTGTGGGTCCGTCGATCGCCGCTGGAGCACCCGACATCGTTTCTGGTGATGGTGGGCATCACCGGCCTGATGCTCTTCGATTTCGGGTACTTCCGCGAGCAGATGTGCATCGTGGCGTGCCCGTACGGGCGGATGCAGTCGGTGATGCTGGACCGTTCGTCGCTCATCGTGGGATACGACCGCCGGCGCGGCGAGCCGCGGGGCAGGGCGCGACGCGGAAGCAAGACCCGGGAGCGGAGCGTGTCGCTCCCGGTGCTGGACCGCTCGTTCGAGGAGCGGGCGGGCGGGCGGCTGGCCGACGCGTTTGAGGATGCGGAGGATGCGGCCGCTGGCGATTGCGTCGATTGCCGGATGTGCGTCACCACGTGCCCGACGGGCATCGACATCCGCAACGGGTTGCAGATGGAATGCATCGGCTGCGCGCAGTGCATCGAC
>JAEYVB010000404.1 GCA_023429345.1 Planctomycetota bacterium | reverse complement strand
TTCTGATCGGGAAGCTTGGGGAATCTTCCGCCCGTGGCCTGCTCCACGATGCGGCCCGGGGTGTTATTCCGCGGGCTGATGCGATTATGGTGAAGTCCTTCCGGCTCCAGGTGTCGGAGGCCCTGGTTCGGCTGGGTGATGAGAGCCAGATCGAGCCCATCAGGGCGGCTCTGTACCCCTCGCAGCCGGAAGACCTCGAACTGACGGCCCTCGCGACCCAGATCATCGGCGAACTGCGGGACAAGGGTTCCGCGAGCGAGCTTCTGATCCTGACGGCGCGCGAGACGGCCGGGCGGAAGATGCCAGCCGAAATCCGGCTCGGGGCGGCCGCCTCCATGGCCAAGCTGGGGAACAACCGGGGCTCGTTCATCGCCGACGAGTTCTTTGACAGCCCCAACCCGGCCCTCCGGGCCCAGGCGGCGTTTGTTTATGGCGAGACCGGCCGCCGCGAGAACATGGCCAAGCTCGCCCGGCTTCTCGAGGACACGGAGTCCCGGGTCCGGGTTGCGGCGGCGGCGGCCATCGTGAAAGCGACTTCTGGACGCACTTACTAACGCAAGAGGGGGGTTCTGCCTCCCCCGATAACGGGGCGCCAATCCGGCTCAACTCGGTGCTGGTGCGGTTTTCTCGCGGTGGCAAGAAAACACTCTTGAACTTCTCGCCGACTCTGCGATAAGTGTCATGAGTGAAGATCCTTTTATCTCCGTCTAAGCTGCTCCTCATCCTCCCGCTGATCGGGCTGATCATCGTGACCGGGTGCGCCACGTACCTGCCGGCGGCGGCGGACCGGGCGTACGCGTACGAGGCGCCGACCACCCTCTCGGCCACGGTCTGGCCGGAGCGGGCGGTGGACAAGCTCGAGGAGATCATCGACATCGGGCCCCAGGTTTTCTCCCTGCGGGTGCGGTTTGACCGCATGCTCGGGAACGCCCTGGTGCGCGACCCGCAGCGCCTGGATCCCAAGAACGCCGACCACAGCCACCTCGCCGGCCGGGGCGTGATCCGCACTTACATCCCGGAAAACCCCGGCCCGGACCGGATTGTTTCCATGGGGATGTGCTTCTTCTCGGGCGTGGAGGGCCTGTCCATCAAGCCCAACCCGAAGAAGCGGATCATGCTCGTCAAGGGACGCGACGAGGCGGACGGCTCGAAGTGGACCGTGAACCTGCGCGGCACGTGGATGCGGCTGGATTCGCCGACGTCCGGGTCGCCGCGCGGGCTCGTTGTTCACCTGACCAGTTACGGCGGGTATCAGTACGAGAAGCCGATCCTGGAGGAACTCCGCGGCCGCGGCTGGGCGGTGCTCTGGGTCGATTCCTCGATGGTGAAGCCCGAGACGAGCAAGATCGCGGTGGACAACGCGGACCCCATGGGCGCCGCCCGGCGGATCGCGGCTAATATCGACGACCGGATCGCGGAGGTGAGCTACGCGGTCGAGGGGGCGATCGAGTTCATCGAGCGGGAGCGGCCGGACATCCCGACCTCGCCCGTGGTGCTGACCGGCTACAGCGCGGGATCGCTGGTGACCCCGGCGGTGGCGACGCTCCTGGGCGATCGGGTGCAGGCGGCGGTGCTGGTCGGCTCCGGGTGCAACCTGCTGGATATTTCCCAGCGGAGCACGCTGACCGACGGGGGCGTGAAGCTGGAATGGGCTGAGAAACCTACCGCCGCCGACCGCAACGAGCTCATGGCGGCGTACCTGGAGTCCACGCGGCTGGATCCGTACTGGACCTCGGCATCGCTCCGCTCCAAGCCTGTCCTGATGATGCACGCGACGCTGGACAAGATCATCCCGGCCGACACCGGGGACCTGCTCTACGCCCGGCTGGGCCGGCCCGAACGGCTCAACTTCATGCTGGGGCACGAGCTGCTGTTCTTCCGCCTGCCGTCGCACTCCAACGTGATCGCGAACTGGCTGGACGAGGCTCTGGCGAGCCGCGCCCTGGCCCGCGGGGCGTCGGAACAGGGCCGGATGGGCAGTATCCAGAAGGTCCGATAATAAAGGTTATGTAAAGCAACCCGGGTTTGCCCGGGTTTCTGCTGCGCTGCTCGCTCCGTCGTGAATGAGGGGGGCGGCGGCCGTGGCCAGCGGGCCCCGGCGGCGAACGCGCGGGCAAAGAGAAGCGGAGAGGGAGGGATTCGAACCCTCGATACAGGGTTATACCCCGTATAACGGTTTAGCAAACCGTCGCCTTCAGCCGCTCGGCCACCTCTCCGGAGGGGTTCGTGCTCGGTTGGGCCGAAGTGGCCAAAGGATAGCCCGGGAGGCTCGGGCGAACAAACGGGCGGGCGGCCGCGGGGGCAGTCCAAAAAAAGAGCCGGCGTGATGCACGCTTCACGCCGGCCCCCAAGGAGACGAACACTCGTGTCGGGCCGTTGCCCGGGCGGATTTACTCTTCGTCGGGCCCCTCCTGCTCGGCGCGGGTCTGCCGCTCGAGGAGCTTGCGGAGGTACTGGTTCTCGCGGCGGGTGGCCTCGAGATCGAAGACCAGGTATTTCACGCTGAGCCGCAGGTAGTCGAGGGACTCCTGGAGCTCGGTGATGGTCTTGCGCATGCGGTCGTGCCGGTCGCGGGTTTCCTCGGCGAGGCGGGTGATGTCGCCCCGCTCGGACTCGGGGAGGTCCTGGATCTGGCCCATGAGCTCGCCGAGCCTCTGCTGGAAGTCCTGTTCGTTCATACCCGCGGCCCTTTCTCTCGATTTGCCGTTCAAAGCGGACGGGTAGACCTGAAGCGAGGCCCGGGCCGTCGCGGCGCGAATCCGCGTGCCAAAGCTGTTGGTCCGGAAAACAGCGGCCTCGGGGCGTCCGAAGGGGCACCGGGGGCCATAGCGGAAGGCCGTCAAGTTCCCGAGACGTGGCCGTGTCTGACGCCTGTTGCCCGCGGTCAACGTCCGACGTCGGCCCGCTTCAACGCCTGTTTCGCGGCGGGGCTGGCGGCCGCGGCCAAGGAGGCGAGTCCGGCGGGGTCTTCCTTCTTCAGCTCGTAGGCGAGCTTTCGGACGTGGGCGTCGAGGTTGATGCGGAATCGCTCGAAGGATTGCTCGAGCTCGTGCCGGCTAAAGGTGGACAGGGGGTCCTTGAGGCCGCTCTGGGAGGCGGCCCAGTCGAGCAGGAATGATCCAGTGCCGCTGAACCGGTACAGGCCGAGCGTGGTCTCCAGCCGGGCGCGGCGGGTGCGGAAGGGATCGGTCGCAGCCTCCGGGAGCTCGCCCAGCGTGCGGGCAAGCTCGGTGCGGTCGGCCTGGGGCAGCTCGGCATCACCCCCCTCTTCGGGGGCCGGAATGCTGGCCGCGGCCGTCGCGGCACGGAGGTCTGCAAACGCGGTGGACAGAACCTTGACCCCGGCACGATCGAACCGGATCGTCACCCGCTGGCACCGGCGTCCGTCCTGGGTGATAGCTTCGGCGCTCCGCACCTCGCCCGCCCCCCACTCTGGCCGTCCGGCGTGGATGACACGATCTCCCAGTTTCCATTCGTGCTGCTGCATGGGCGGGTCTGCGGGGCCCCACGGCGTGCCGAGGATGCCGGTCGCCCTCGGGCGGTGGTTGTCCGGGCCCGCTGACCGCTCCTAGTATAGGTGCTAATCCCGGGACACGGAATCGTGCCGTCCGGGGTGCCTCGAGGCTCCAACCTGCTCGATGGGCTGGCACAAAGGCCGTCCCGGATATCCCCCACCCGGGCGCATGCGGAACAGAAAATGATTGAAGCGCTCAAGAGCGATGCCATTGCGGACAAGGTCGGCGGCAAGTTCAAGCTGTGCGCGCTCATCCAGCGCCGGCTTGTGCAGTTGATGGAGGGCGCACGCCCGCTGGTGGAGCGCAACGGCCGCTCGGACCTGGAACTGGTGGTCGAAGAGATTCTCCAGGACAAGATCACGCTCGAGTTCTCCGGCGGCGGCGAGCGGGCTTCCTCGGCCCGGATCGACACGTCGGACGATCGCTCCTTCCTGTAATCAGGATTCTCCCCG
>JAEYVB010000361.1 GCA_023429345.1 Planctomycetota bacterium | reverse complement strand
ATGATGGGCGCCATGACCAGCATCCCATCGCCCCTGAAGTTGCAGAAGTGGATCCGCGAGAACAAGGCGAACCTTCGCCCGCCCGTCTCCAACAAGCAGCTCTGCACGGGGAGCGAGGATGCCGTGATTTTCGTCTCGGGCGGACCCAACACGCGGAACGACTTCCACGTGAACCCGACCGAGGAGCTCTTCTACCAGCTCAAGGGGAACATCGCCCTCAGGGTGCGGCCGCTCGACGGCTCCAAGCCCTACGACGTGGTGATCAAGGAGGGGGACCTGTTTCTCCTGCCGCGCTGGGTCCCGCACCGGCCGCAGCGGCCCGCGAACACGGTGGGGCTGATCGTGGAGTTCCCCCGCGGGTTCGACGCCCAGGGGAACCCGCAGAAGGACGCCCTGCGGTGGTACTGCCCCAAGTGCGACACGCTAGTGTACGAGGCGAAGTGGGTGCTGAAGAAGATCGATGAGGACCTGAAGGTGATCATGGAGGACTTCTGGGGGGGGCCGGAGGATCGGCGCACGTGCAAGACCTGCGGGACGGTGATCCAGCGTGGCGGCGCGATCGAGCTCAGGGGCGGCCGGGTCCGTTCGGCGGCGAAGAAAGCGGCACCCCGTGGCGGCGGCCGTAAGAAAGCGGTCGCGAGGCCCGCAACGAAAGCCCGGGCGAGGTCCGGGGTCCGGGCGCGGGGACCGAGGTGAGCGGGCTTCACCATCCCCGACGGTGGCGCTGGTCGCGCCGGCTGGCGGTGTTGCTCGTCGTGTGTCTTGTCCTGGTCCTCGGGTTCACTTACGTGCGGCCCGTCTCCGGGGCGGGCGGTCGCTCCGGAATCTCGCTTGATCGCGGGGCTCTCGGCCTGTTCCGGTCCTCGGATCCGCTGGTGGCGGGTCATCCCTGGTGGCAGATGGGCACCAGCCGGGTGGTCACAGCGCCCCGGTCCCCCTGGTATCCCACGACGTCCACGGCCACGATCTCCGTTGTGTCTGTGCCGCCGGTGACCATGCGCCTGTACGCACTTTACATCCCGCTGTGGAACCTGATCGTGATCGCCGCCGCGGCCGCGGGGTTTGCGCACATTCGCTTGCGCCGCCTCCGCCGGCCGGATCGCTGCCCGCGCTGCGGCTACGACGTGTCGGGGATCACCGGCCGCTGCCCGGAGTGCGGGCACGGCATCGAGGCGGGCGCAGTTTCCGGTGTGGCGAGCGCTCCGGTTGCCCGCTGAGCACCGAACCCGGGGAGCTAGAGCGGACGGCGGCGTCGCACCAATGGGCGCATAAACTCACGCCGGACTCGAACGAAAGCCCCCATGCTCCGCATCGATCTTCACACCCACATCCTCCCCGAACGCTGGCCCGACTGGACGCGGAAATCCGGGTACCCGGGCTGGATCTCGCTCGAGCCGACGCGGCCGTCGTGCGCGTGCATGGTGAAGTCGCTCCCCGAGGGAGAGACGCAGCGGTTCCGCGAGGTGCAGGCCAACTGCTGGGATCCGGCGGCGCGGATCAGGGATTGCGATTCGTGCGGCGTGCAGATGCAGGTGCTCTCGACGGTGCCGGTGATGTTCTCGTACTGGGCGAAGGCCGCGGACGCCTACGACCTCTCGCGGCTGCTCAACGACCACATCGCGGGGATCCGCCGCGAGCACCCGGCGCGATTCGCCGGGCTCGGCACCGTTCCGCTCCAGGACCCCGAGCTTGCGATCAGGGAGCTCGCCCGCTGCATGGGCGAGCTGGGGCTCCAGGGGATCCAGATCGGCACCCACGTGAACGGGAGCAACCTCGATGATCCCGCGCTCTTCCCCGTGCTGGAAGCGGCGCAGGACCTGGGCGCCGCCGTCTTTGTCCATCCCTGGGACATGCTGGCCAGGGAGCGCATGCAGAACTACTGGCTGCAGTGGCTCGTCGGAATGCCTGCGGAGACCTGCCTCGCCATCGCCTCGGTGCTCTTCTCCGGCCTGCTCGACAGGCTCCCGAAGCTGCGCATCGCCTTTGCCCACGGCGGCGGCTCGTTCCCCGGGACTATCGGGCGGATCGAGCACGGCTTCCACGCCCGCCCGGACCTCTGCGCAACCGCGACGCGGCGCTCGCCGCGCGAGTACCTCGCGGACCCCGGCACCGGCCGGCCCGCGCGATTCTTTGTCGATTCCCTCACCCACGACTCGCACGCGCTCCGGGAGCTGATCCGGCTGATGGGAGCGGGCCGCATCGCCCTCGGCAGCGACTACCCCTTCCCCCTGGGCGAGGCCTGCCCCGGGCAGATGATCGACGAGATGCTCGACCTGACGCCGGCCGATCGGGCCGCCCTTCTCGGCGGGACCGCCCTGGAGTTCCTGGGCCTAGCGGACGCCCGCGGCCGCGGCTGAGCCTCTGGTATGCTGGGGCCCTCTCTCGAAAGGGGCCCCCATGATCCGCACGGCACTTGTTTCGGCCTTCCTCGCGGCAGCGTTCCTCACGGCGCCGAGCTTGGCGCAGCCGCGGGACAACAGCGCCGTCGTCAAGGCGCAGGAGGAGGCCATGCGCAAGCTGGATTTCCTCGTCGGTCGCTGGGAGGGCGAGGCTACCTTCACCTTGCCGGGCGGGCGGAAGGAGTCGATCCGGCAGAGCGAGAACGTGCAGCCCAGGATCGGGGGCAAGGTCCTTCTCATCGAGGGCGCCGGCCGCACGACCGCGGGCGAGCAGCCCGGGAAGCTGGTTTTCGAGGCCCTTGCGACGGTCTCGTACGACCCCGCCAAGAAGGAATACATGATGCGCGCCCACGGCCCGGAGGGCCTGAGCGTCGATCCCGCCTTCACGGTGGAGGACAGGGCGATCCGCTGGGGCTTCTCCCCGGCGCCCAGCGTTGAGATCCGCTACGACATCAGGATCGACGAGCGCGGGCACTGGGTGGAGACGGGGGATCGCTCGATCGACGGCGGACAGACCTGGACCCGTTTCATCGAGCTGGACCTCGAGCGTCTGTCGGACGGAATCCCCGAGCCGGGCCGGTAACGCCGACGCGAGGACCGAACTAGACTCCCACCGATGAAATGCGACCAGTGCGGCCAGGAGGCCACCGTCCACGAACTCCGCGTCGTGAACGGGAAGAAGGTCGAACGGCACCTCTGCGAGGCCTGCGCCCGCAAGCAGGGGATCGCTGTCCAGCCGGCCCTCTCGGTCCCGGAGCTGCTCGAGAAGTACATTCAGCAGGCCGCGGCCGCGAGCCCGCCGGTGAAACCCGCCCATCCGACCGCGACGCCGGCCCGGGCGAACGTGTGCTCGCGGTGCGGAACGACGTACATGGAGTTCCGCCAGACGGGGTTGCTGGGGTGCGCGGACTGCTACCGGGCGTTTGAGGCGCAGCTCGGGCCGCTCTTGGAGCGGGCTCATGAGGGGGGCGGGTACCACGTCGGGAAGGTGCCCAAGCGCATGCTGTCGGGGGACCCGCGCACGGAGCGGTCGGCGGTCCCGCGTCCCGACCCCGCGTCGGTCCTGGGCGGGCCGGACCATCGGGCCGGGCGCATGGCGGCGCTCCGGAAGCAGCTCGACGAGGCGGTCGCGGCGGAGCAGTACGAGCGGGCGGCCAAGATCCGTGATGAGATCCGCCGGCTGAGCGAGCTGGAGAAGTCGGTGGAGAACCGGGCCGAGGGTGAGCCCTGAGGAACAGGCGTTGCCGGGGAATCCGATCGAGACCGTGACGGAGTGGCTTCGCGGCGAGGGCAACGCCGGCGATGTCGTCATGTCGTCGCGCGTGCGACTGGCCCGCAACCTCGCGATGGTCCCCTTTGTGAACAAGGCGGCGCGGCCGCAGCGACAGGAGACGCTCGACGCCTGCCGCAACGCCATCCTCGGCGGCGGGCTCTCGGACCGCGTCATCTGGATGGACCTGCACGAGACGCCGCCGCTCGATCGCACGCTGCTCGTCGAGCGGCACCTGATCAGCCAGCAGCACGCCCGCGGTAAGCAATCCTCCGGCAGCGGGGGGGCCGAGGAGCCGCGGGGCGTCGCCGTCTCGGTGCCGGACGAGCGGGTCTCGATCATGGTGAACGAGGAGGACCACCTGCGGCTCCAGGTGATCCGCTGCGGGCTGGACCTGGCGCGGGCGCTCTCCGATATCGATGCGCTCGACGACAAGCTCGAGTCGGCGCTCGATTACGCGTTCTCGCCGCGATTCGGCTTCCTGACCGCGTGCCCCACCAACGTGGGGACGGGCATCCGCCTGAGCGTCATGATGCACCTGCCCGCGCTGCGGCTGACGGGGAACATCGACAAGGTGAAGCGGGCCGCGGCCGACATGTCGCTGGCGGTGCGGGGCTTCTACGGGGAGGGGTCGGAGGCGGCGGGGGACCTGTACCAGATCTCGAACCAGACGACACTGGGCAAGACCGAGCAGGTGCTGCTGCACGAGCTGGACCAGCAGATCATGCCGCAGGTGATCGAGTACGAGCGGGCAGCGCGGAAGGTGATGCTGACCAAGCGGCGGGCGGACCTCGAGGACCAGGTTTTCCGGGCGCTCGGGGCCTTGACGCACGCGCGGCTGATGACGACCGAGGAGGCGATGCAGCACCTCAGCATGGTGCGGCTGGGTGTGCTCACGGGCGTCATCACCCATATCGATCAGGTGAACGTCAACAGGCTGATGCTCCTGATCCAGCCGGCGCATATCCAGAAGGTCGCCGGACGCGAGCTGGACCAGGACCAGAGGCGGGCGGCGCGGGCGGAGATGCTGCGGGTGCGCCTGGGCGGCCGCTGATTGAGGCAACGCCGGCATCTTTCCGGCCCGCTCCGGTACACTCGAGGCCATGTCCCGCTTCGTCTGGCCACCGCGACGGCCCGCCTCCGAACCCGATGAACCGGTCCGTGATGGCGGCTCGGACGCGGACCCGCCTCGCGGGGTTTCGATCGATGAACGGCCGCGGGGGGCCATCTCGGCGGTCGTGGGTAGAGATTCTTCGCTCCTCCAGATCGAGCGTACCTGGCTGGGCCTGATCGCCCCGCCACTGCCCGTCCGTATGGCGGAGGCCGGTTGGGCGCCCGATGGCTGGACGGAGTACTGCCAGCGCTGCGGGCAGACAGCCGGGCCCCACGATGCCGACGACACGGGCTGCTCCACCTGCCGGAAGCACCGGCTCCCCTGGGAGCGGCTGGTCCGCCTGGGCGAGTTTGAGGGTCTCCTGCGGGAGATGGTCCTGGAGGTCAAGTTCCAGAGGTGGCGGAGACTGGGGGATGACCTCGGACGGCTCCTGGGCCGGGCGGTGGGGGAGTCGCTCGACCGGTCGAACATCCCACGGTCGATGGCCACCGTCGTTCCCGTCGCTTCCACATGGCGTCGCCGGACGTTCCGGGGGATCGACCATGCCCTCGTGATCGCCCGGGGGGTCGCTGCGGGCCTGGGGGCCCCGATGCTTCCCGCCCTCTCGAGGCTGCACCGCCCGTCCCAGACGTCGTTACCGCGCTCCGACCGCGTGGCGAACGTCTCCGGGTCCTTCCGGCTGAGGCCGATGTTCGGGTATTCCCTCGCGGGGCGGACTGTTGTGCTCGTGGATGACGTGACGACCACACGGGCGACCCTGCGGGCCGCGGCCAAGGCGGTCGGCCAGGGGCTAAAAACGACCGGCGCAAACTCGGCCGAGGGGGAGACTCGGATCTGGGCGTCGGTGCTCGCGGTAACCCCGGATTTTGGGCGAAAAAGTGCGGGTTAGCGGGGTGGGGCGGGGAGGGGCGAGGGCCCGGGCTGAAAAGAATTTCGCGAGGGTTTTGTGCAGTTGCTTGACCCTCGGGGGGTCACCGCTAAACTGACCCCTGCCACTACGGGCAACCGGAATGGCGGACAAGTTCGGGAACGGGAAGGTTCCTGACCCCCGGGCTTGCAACTCTTTGACAAGTGAACAGTTGGGAATATCCGCGAGAATGTGCGGTCGAGGCACTGCCTGCACGGCAGGTCCCCAGCAGGGACAGCCAAGACCGTAACAAGATCAGCTCGCCAGGGATTCACAGCCCTGGTGGTTGACGTTCTCGTGCACCCTCTGGCCGTCCCCCCCGGATGGCCAGAGATGATTGAATGTCAGCAAGACTCCGGATTAGCCGTCCGGAGCGTCGAGTTCCGGGCCACAAGCCCGGGATCTTCGGCGAGACCGGCCCTGTGGGTCATATCACAGGGTTTGAACAGGCAAACACTTCCCTTGAAGACAAACCGGCCCGGGGCAACCCGGACGGGTCAATGGATTTCAACTGAAGAGTTTGATCCTGGCTCAGATTGAGCGCTGGCGGCGTGGCTAAAGCATGCAAGTCGTACGGACCAGCAATGGTCAGTGGCGGACGGGTTAGTAATACGATCGAACGTACCCCGAGGTGGAGGATAGCGGCGGGAAACTGCCGGTAATACTTCATGATCTCTCAGGAGCAAAGTCGCAAGACGCCTTGGGATCGGCGATCGTCCTATCAGCTAGTTGGTGAGGTAAGAGCTCACCAAGGCTATGACGGGTAGCGGGTGTGAGAGCACGACCCGCAACATCGGGACTGAGACACTGCCCGGACTCCTACGGGAGGCTGCAGCGACGAATCTTCCGCAATGGGCGAAAGCCTGACGGAGCGACGCCGCGTGTGGGATGAAGCGTCTACGACGTGTAAACCACTGTCAGAGGACAGAAACACTGATTGTCCTCAGAGGAAGGGGCGACTAACTCTGTGCCAGCAGTCGCGGTAATACAGAGGCCCCGAGCGCTAATCGGAATTACTGGGCTTAAAGGGTGCGTAGGCGGATCCGCAAGCGTCCTGTGAAAGCCCTCGGCTCAACCGAGGAACAGCGGGGCGAACTGCGGGTCTTGAGGCAGGTATGGGTCGCTGGAACAGTAGGTGGAGCGGTGAAATGCGTAGATATCTACTGGAACGCCGATGGTGAAGACGAGCGACTGGGCCTGTCCTGACGCTGAGGCACGAAAGCGTGGGGAGCAAACAGGATTAGATACCCTGGTAGTCCACGCCGTAAACAATGCGCGCTAGATCGGAGCGGCTCTGACGCCGGTTCGGTCGAAGCAAAAGCGATAAGCGCGCCGCCTGGGGAGTACGGTCGCAAGGCTAAAACTCAAAGGAATTGACGGGGGCTCACACAAGCGGTGGAGCATGTTGCTTAATTCGAGGCAACGCGAAGAACCTTACCTGGGTTTGACATGCTTGGATTAACTCCTGGAAACAGGAGCCACACCCGCAAGGGTGGAACAAGCACAGGTGCTGCATGGCTGTCGTCAGCTCGTGCTGTGAAGTGTCGGGTTAAGTCCCTTAACGAGCGCAACCCCTGTCGTTAGT
>JAEYVB010000328.1 GCA_023429345.1 Planctomycetota bacterium | reverse complement strand
CATGTAGACCGTGCCCGTGCTCCCCTCGGGGTTGTCGCACTCCCAGCGGAGCTCGAGCTCGCCGGTGGCGTAGAGCCGCCACCGCGGGTTCTTCGGCTCGCCGGGGGCGGGGACGGGCGAGCCGGGGTTCGGCGGCGGGAGCGCGGCCGCGGCGTAGATGCCCACCGGGGCGGGCTGCGTGTCGGCGTAGGCGCGGATGAGCTTCACCGCGCCCCCGACCGCGTGGCGGAGCCGCCGCATATCGCTGTCGAAGCGGGCGCTGGCGGCGCGGGCGGCGCTGTAGGCCGCGCGCTGCGCTGCCCGCGCGGCCTCGGCCGCGGCGTAGGCGTCGGCGACCTCCTGGGCCAGGCCTTCCGGGAGCCCGAGGGCCCCCGGATCGGCGAGCCACCGGGGGGCGCGGACCCGGCAGAAGGACAGGAACTCGGCGGTAGTGCGTGGGATGACTCGCATGAGCATGTCTTCGGCCGATGCCCGGGGCGACTTTGGTCGGGCCCGCGGCAACCGCAACTTTTCTTGCGGCGGGCCCGGGCTGGCCCGTGTCAGGCCGGGCCCGACCCGTGCCGGGCTGGACTTGACCCGTGTCAGGTTGAACTTGACACGGGGCGGGTCGGGCCTGTCGCGGGGCGGGTCGGGGGCGGCCCGGGGCGGGCCGGAAGGGGCCCGGGATCGGGCGGCCCCGGGCGGGCACGCGGGGGGTGGGCGGCTCCGGCGGGGCACGCCGGTGGCGGATGCCGCGGGCGGGACCCGGGGCGCGGACGCACTGTGCCCTTTCAGAATCTTCTGAAATCTCTTGCCCCCGGCCCCGCCCCCCTCCATACTTGTGCATGGCCCCGCACCCGCCCAACCCGCCCGGCACGCTCACCGAGGCCCAGGACCGCTTCGTGGCGGCGTGGGGGCAGATGGCCGCGGCGTGGGGGATCAGCCGGACCATGGCGGAGGTGCACGCGCTCCTCTATATCACCGGGCAGCCCATGAACACCGACGAGATCATGGAGCGGCTGCAGATCTCGCGGGGGAACGTCAGCATGTCGATGCGGGCGCTGCTCGACTGGGGCATCGTCTCGCGCACGCACAAGCGCGGCGACCGCAAGGAATACTTCACCGCCGAGCAGGACGTGTGGGCGATGTTCCGCGCGGTGGTGCGCGAGCGGATGAAGCGGGAGATCGACCCCCTGCTCGCGTCCCTCTTTGAGATCCGCGACCTCACCGCCGCCGAGGCGATGAAGGGGCGGCCGGTCGATGAGAAGCAGGCCATGGTCGAGCACAACAAGCGCCTCGACGCCATGCTGGGGTTCTTCCAGGTCCTCGACAAGCTGAGCCACCGCTTCGTGAGCCCCAGCGGCCGCGGGCTGCAGGCGGCGGCGAGCGTGCTCAACAAGATCACCGGGTGAGTTTCAGGCGAGGGTCCGATGCGGGGAACGCAGCCAGAATGCCAGACCAGAGCCCGGGTGCGCGAAAGCGCCGGCCGCGACGCCGCCGCGGCCACGCTCACGCTGCGGTGGTCGATCTCGCGGCCCGCGGCGGTGGCGCTGGGCCTGGCCCGCGAGCGTGACGACTCCGTCACCCTGGCCCTGTCCGTCGTGCTGCACCCCGGCGAGGGCCTCTCGCGCACCGGGCAAGTGGCGGCGGTGCTGCACGCCGGCGACCGCGCCCGCGAGCTCGACATCGGCCCCGCGGGCCCCGGGCAGTGCATCACCGACCCCGAGACCGGCCTGACCCACGCCGACATCCCCGGCCTCCTCCGGTGCTCCTTCCGGATGGAGGAGCCCGGGCGCGTGCTGCTGGCGCGGACGACGCTGCTGGAAGGGCTCGGCCTCGGCGGCGGGCGCTACGAGTTCCTGGGCGGGTCGCTCGCCCCGTGAGCGGCGATGCCGCGGCGCGGCCTTCTACTCCAGCAGCGCTCCGCCGAGGATCATCGCATCCACGGGATTATCCCCGAACTCGTAGGCCAGCATCCGCTCGTCGGTGTGCCGCAGCAGGATGAGGTCGGCGCGCTGCCCGGGGGCGATCTGCCCGCGGTCGTGCATGCCCAGGAGCTCCGCGGCGTTGACCGTGGCCGCGGCGATGGCCTCCGCGGGCGACAGGCCGCAGTGCCGCACCGCCAGGGCGATGGCCATGGGCATCGAGGGGCTGGGCGCTGAGCCGGGGTTGTAGTTGGTGGCGAGTGCGAGGAGGCTCCCCGCATCGACGAAGCGGCGCCCATCGGCGTAGCGGCCGTCCACGTGGAAGCCGCAGACGGGGAGGATCGTGCCGAACGTGTCCGACGCGGCCAGGCGGTCGAGGTCTTCGGGCGTGGATGCTTCAAGGTGATCGACCGACCGGGCCCCCAAGCGGACGGCCTCGGGGATCATGCCCAGGCTGTTGAACTGGTCGGCGTGCACGCGGATGGGGTGCCCGAACTCGCGGGCCCGCTCGAAGAGGCGCACGCAGTCCGCCACCGACCACGCGCCGCTCTCGCAGTAGGCATCGACGGTGATGCCGGGAAACTCCTGGCTCACGGCGGGGAGCGTCTCGTCGATGGTGCGGCCGACGAAGCCGGGCTGGTCCGGATCCACCGCGTGGCCCAGGAGCGCCGTCATCCGGATCGTCCCCGGCCACTCCCCCGCCGCCCGCCGGATCGCCCGCAGCATCTTCAACTCGTGCTCGGTTGACAAGCCGTACCCGGACTTGATCTCCACCGTCGCCGTGCCGAGCCTCCGCATCACCGCCAGCCGCTCCAGGAGCAGGTCCGCGAGCTGCGCCTCCGTCGCCGCCCGCACCGCCCGCACCGTGGACATGATCCCCCCGCCCGCGGCCAGGATCTCCAGGTACGTCGCCCCGCAGCGCTTGCGGTCCCACTCATCCAGCCTCGCCCCCGCCCAGCACGCGTGCGTGTGCCCATCGACGAAGGCGGGCATGAGCACGCGGCCGTCGGCCTCGATCGTGGATGTCGGAGGTGGGATGTCGGATGCCGGATGTGACGAAACGCTTCGGACCCGTTCGCCTTCAACCAGAACATCCGCCCGCTCCAGAAGCCCGAGATCGCCGAGCGCAGCGCCCCGCCGCGGCCGCGGGCCCGCCATTGTCAGCACCCGCGCGCTCCGGATCAGCACCGTCACTTCCAGCTCCCATCCATCGAGCGGAGGAAGCCCAGGAACACCAGCGCTGCCGCCCGCGCTGTCCGCCCGTCCTGGTCGAACGCGGGGTTCAGCTCCATGATGTCGAGGCAGCGGATGCGGGCCGCGGCCATCGCGGCGATGCTCCGGAGGTCCGAGTCCAGCCGCCGCACGCTGAACCCCGAGGGGTTGGGCGCGCTCACCCCGGGCGCGTACGCCGCATCGAGCACATCCAGATCCACGCTGATGAAGAACGGCCCGCGGGGCGCCATGTACTTCGCCGTGGGGTTCACCCGCCCCTGCGCCCGCTCGAAGAACCAGGCCGTGTGCTCCCGCGTGTTGACGAACTCGCCCAGACCCTGCACCGAGAGCGGCCCCACCCCGCACTCTTCCACCAGCTTCCGGAACGGCATCCCGCTCCCCACGGTCTCGCGCACATCCAAGTGCGCATCGAAGTACACGCCCGCGAGCGTTTCGGGCCGGGCCCGCTCCGCCACCGCCCGGACGAACGGGAAGGTCAGGTCGTGCCCGCCCCCGATCCCGATCGGGAAGAGCCCGAGCTCCAGGATCGCCGCCGTCGCCTCCGTCACCCGCCGGTGCGTCTCGACGAGCGCCGCCTCGTCCTCCCCTGGAGCCGGCACGATGTCCCCCGCATCAAACACGCCCGGCCAGTCGAACCCGTACGGCTCCGCGACCCCGTACCGCGCCAGCGCTGACCGGAACGCCGCCGGCCCCTCCCGCGCCCCCGGCCGCCCGCCGTTCAGCCTGACCCCGAGATCATCCGCCAGCCCCAGGATCGCGACGCGGCACCCCTCCGGCGCATCCCGCCCCGCCACGCGCACGCGCGACGCGAACCGCGACGCGGCGATCGCCTCGGGCCAGGCCCCCGGAACCGTGTGCGGGATCCGCATACCCCCACTGTAACCCGCCCCACGCCCGACCGCCCCGCACGCAGCCCCGCCGACCCCCCACCGCCCCCCACCGCCGTTGCACACGTCCCCGCCCCCGTCGTACCCTCTCGACCAGCGGAACCCCCCGGAGATCCGACGATGAAGCCCCTTCTCGCGCTCGCCGCCCCCCTCGCCGCCGCTCTGGCCGCCGCCCTCCCCGGCTGCACCACCGCGCAGAACAACGCCGCCGCCCGCCCCGCCCTCGCCGCCGCGGCCAGCGACGCCGATCGCGCCGCCCTCCTCGACCGCGTCAAGGGCCTCGAGGGCGAGTGGCTGATGAAGGACGAGAGCGGGCAGATGGTGCCCGGGGCCATCTTCAAGGTCTCCTCCGGCGGCTCGGCCGTGCGCGAGATCATGTTCCCCGGCTCCGACCACGAGATGACCAACATCTACCACATGGACGGCCGGTCGCTGGTGATGACGCACTACTGCGCCGCCGGCAACCAGCCCCGCATGCGGGCCGCCGCCAGCGCCGGGCCCGTCATCGACCTCCGGTTCGACAGCGTCACCAACTGGGACGGCAGCGGCGACCACTTCATGGGCGGCATGAAGCTCACGCTGGTCGACGCCGACCACATCCGCCAGGACTGGACCTCCTACGACAGGGACGGCAAGCCCGCCGGCAACGTGGTCTTCGATCTCACGCGGAAGAAATAAGCGTTGCCCCACGCGAAGGACCTCGACAAGGCCGCCCTCTTCCGCGAGCTCGGCTACGGCGGCGACACCGCCCCGTACGAGGCCGCGCTGCTGGAGGAAGGCCTCAGCAAGCCCGCCAAGGCCCGCATCGCCGCCCCCAAGCGCGACCGCGTCCGCGAGGTCCTCGAGGCACGCTTTGCCCGCGTCTGCGGCCGCGGCGACTGCCAGTCCCGCAGGGCCGAGGTCC